>JAYTNY010000184.1:0-2470 GCA_043748055.1 Roseobacter sp. | reverse complement strand
CAAGCCATTTGATGCGCTTGTGGCTCAAGTTACGCTTATCTATTGATATTCAGACGTTCACTGTGACCGTGTCATGAGCGTTTTTTCACACAAGACGTGAAGTATGAAGTATGAGGTATGAAGTATGAATCCCTTCATACTTCATACCTCTCACTTCATACTTCTCTACAATCGGCCCATGTTTGATCTCCTCATTTCCAATTGCGATGTGCTGGTTTACAAGGATGGCAAGTATGGCGTTGAAGTTGGGCGCGATATGGCGATTGCACAGGGGCGCATTGCGGCGATAGAGCCGACGGGTGTGATTGTGCGCAGCGAGGCGCATGACCAGATTGACGCAGCGGGGGCGTTGGCCATACCGGGCCTCATCAATTGCCATGCACATGTGCCCATGGTGTTGTTTCGCGGGCTGGCGGAGGACGTGCCGATTGAGTCTTGGTTTAACGATTACATTTGGCCTTTGGAGAGCAACGAAGAGCCTGAAGATATTTACTGGGGCATGTTGCTGGGCATTGCCGAGATGATTTTGAACGGCGTGACGACGGTGGCCGAGCATTACTTTTTTTGCGATGAGATTGCGCGGGCGGTGAGCGAGAGCGGCATACGGGCCAACATTGGTTGGGCGGTGTTTGGGCACGAGGGGCTGGCGAAGCTGGATCGCACGGCCCAGTTTGTGAGCGACTGGCAGGGCAAGGCTGATGGGCGGATCACGACGTGGATGGCACCGCACTCGCCGTATTTATGCGACCACGAATTTCTGCATGCGACGGTTGAACGCGCAAAAGCGTTGAACGTCGGCATCCACATCCATTGCAGCGAGACGCATGACCAGCGCGAGTTGAGCCTGGAGCGCTATGGGTTAACGCCGCCGCAGATGCTGCACAAGGCGGGTGTCCTCGAAGTGCCGACGCTGCTGGCGCATGGCATTGGTATTACCCAAGACGATATTGTGCTGCTGAAAGACTTTGACGTGGCGGTGGCGCAATGCCCCAAGACGTATTTGAAATTGGCGATGGGGACTGCGCCGGTGCAGGCGCTTAGAGAAGCTGGCATTAAGGTGGGGCTGGGCACGGATGGCGTGGTGAGCAGCAACACGTTGGATGTGTTGGAACAGATGCGCGTGCTGGCGTTGGATCAGAAGCAGGCGGCGAAGAATTCGACCGCGATGCCTTTACAAGACGTGCTGGACATTGCGTTTAGGGGCAGCGCGCAGTCCATGCGGCAGCCTGCTATTGGCGAGTTGGCTGTTGGCAATTTGGCTGATGTGGTGTTGCTGCGGCAAGATGGGCCACACGTCTTCCCGCGCTATAACGCGTTGGCGAACCTGGTGTATTCGCACAAGAGCAGCGATGTGGACACCGTGATTTGCCAGGGCAAGCTGCTGTTGCACCGGGGCAAACTACTGACGATTGATTTGGATTTGGTGAAGCGCGAAGTAGGTGCGCGGCTGAAGCGATTAAACCAGCGCGTGAAAGAGAAGCGGCTGGCGACGTATCCAGAATAACCCCCCCGACCCCGCCGCTTCGCTTACAGGGTCGGGGGTTCCGAAGCAAAGCTCTGCTGGGGCGTAACGTTTAGTTTTGTACCTGTCGGACATGGACATGGACATGCCGTGCCCCTGCCCATTTGTTGAATGTTTAAGTTGGCTGGATACAATGCCGCTTAGGAGAAACACATGCGAACATTGGCGATGATCTTGGCAGGCGGGCGCGGCACGCGTCTGGGCGTACTCAGCAACAAGCGGGCAAAACCAGCGGTGCCATTTGCGGGCAAGTACCGCATCATAGATTTTCCACTTTCGAATTGCGCCAACAGCGGCATTTTTACCGTTGGCATTCTTACGCAATACCGCCCGCGCTCTATGCAAGACCACATTCGCACGGGCAAGCCGTGGGATATGGACCGGCTGAACGGCGGGGCGTATGTGTTGCAGCCGTATGAGGGCCGAGCCGATGGCGGTTGGTATGCCAACACAGCCGATGCGGTTTACCAGAACCTGGATTTCATTCGCAATGCGCGTTGCGACTATGTCTTGATCGTGGGCGGCGACCACATTTACAAGATGGACTACTCGATCCTGGTGCAGTTTCATCAGGAGAAGCAAGCGGATGTGACGGTGGCGACGCTGCGCGTGACGTTGGATGAGGCCACCCGGTTTGGGATTGTGCAGACCGACCCCAACTACCGCGCCCTCAGCTTTGATGAGAAGCCCAAGCAACCCAAAGGCACCTTAGCCAGCATGGGTATTTACGTGTTCAACTACGACACACTGGTGAAGATGTTGACCGAGGATGCCAAAGACCCTGAATCGCAACATGACTTTGGCAAGAACATCTTCCCCAAGATGATCTCGAATAATTACCGTGTGTTTGCCTTTCCATATGCCGATTACTGGGTGGATGTAGGGACGATTCAGAGCTTCTGGGAAGCCCACATGGATTTGCTGGAGGATCAGCCCAAGTTAGACCTG
>JAYTNY010000183.1:0-3417 GCA_043748055.1 Roseobacter sp. | reverse complement strand
CGAAGAAAATAAATCTTCGTTCCTTCGCTTCTTCGTGTTTGCCTTTGATGAGGCAGTGCAGGTTCAACCCTGCAACTTCAATCTGATTTCATCCGCCGCCTTGCGCGCCGCTTCATCAAAATCCATCCGCCGCGAGGCATAGAGCACTGCTTCGCCCACACACACCACCGGCAGCAAGCCATCGTGCGTCGTCGCTAGTCGCATCACTTCGGGCAAGTGTTCATCTTCGGGCAAGGCTTGCAACAGAAACGGCACATCCGGCAAACGCTGGCGCAGAAAGCTGAGGTTGGCTTGCCACGAATTGGGATGCGCCACCGCACCAAACGCACCCGCGAACAACTTCTGCCACTTGGAGAGCCAACGATAGGTATAGGCTGGTTCCTCGGCGGGGGCGTTGAAGAAGGCCAGCTTGCCGGGGTAGGCCATAAGGGCCTCCATCACGTCCTCGCGGCCATACGCCCACACCACGGCGGCATCGGCGTTGAACTGCGCAAAGGCCCCGCGCGCATACGCATCGCCTGCCACGCCCACCTCGGCGCAGTTCACCTCAAAGATCAGTGGCATGTCGTTGGGCATCAGCCGCACAATGCGCTCCAGGGCCACCATGCCTGCTGCGCCCTCGGCGAAGAAGTAGGCCAAGTTCACCTTGTAGGCGCACACCAAATCTTTTGTCGCGTCCACAATGGCGCGGGCAAAGGGCAGCATCGGCTCGTCGTTATACAGAATGGGTAGCGGCGAATTAGCGACGACGATATCTAACGAGATGCACAATGCCGATTGATTGCGCTGCTGGGCGGCTTTTAGTTTTTGGGTGAAGTTCATGACTGGTGATTAGGGATTAGGGATTGGTGAGTGGCACTCACCAATCCCTAATCACTCTTTCTTTTACTGCGGCAAATAGAAGCTGACGCTCACGCCAGCGGGATATGTTTTTGAATCGGTCAAGCGATAGCCGAGGCTTTCGTGATTGGCTTCAAACTCGCTCACCAGTTTTTGCCGCCACAGGTTTTTCTTTTGCATGTCGTCGGTGTTGAACAGGGGCGAATCCGGCTCAATTTTGATGAGCGTAATTTGAGTGCCAGGGTTCTGCGTGGCCCAGCGCTGCACGCGTTCTAGGTCGGTGCCTTCGCCGGGGGGCGCATCATATTGAATATTGCCGTGCGCGGCGAAGACAGGCAACGGGCGCAAGCGCCACTCGAACAGCGGCGGACTAAGCTCGCCAAACGTGCCAATGATGAGCACGGGTTTGTTGCCATCTTGCCAGTTCACAATGCGCTGGGCGGCGAAGCGCGTGCTTTTAGCCACATCGCCCGCCCACACCGGTTGCAGGCGGGGGAGCGATCCCAAGATGCTGTTGAGCGCAATGAGACAAAAGATAACGGACGACATAAAGATGCGGGAGCTACGCTGTCGTCTCACAAATTCCGCATAGCCCAACCCCGCCAGCAGCCACAGCGAGGGGAAGAGCGGCGCGATATATCGCTCGGCTTTTAATTGGTGAACTGTTGCCAGCACAAAGCCCAACCCAAAGAACACCACCAACAGCCGCACCCCGGCATGGCGCACGCGCACCACGGCATACCCCGCGCCCACCAACGAGGCCACAAACCACACTATGTTCGGCATCAGCCAGTTGGCGGCGGCGCGCACATAGAACAGCAAGTTTTGCTCGCTCCAAAACGGGTAGCCGGTGTCCTCGTTGGTCACAAAGAAGCGAAAGTGTTTCCACTTCTCTTCGGGCCGCGCCATCTCAATATCGGTTGCGCCAAAGAACCAATACAACACGCCTAATGCCAACGGCAGATACAACAGAATGAAATTGAGAATGAAGAATTGAGAATGAAGAAATTTTGCGGTAGTGCTCTTTCTCAATTCTTTTATACGCTCGACGAAATCAATCAACCCCACCGCCGCCAGCGCAAACGCGGCGTAGTTGTATTTGGTGAGGAACAGCGCATACAAGCCCAGGCTGGTGGCGGCAAACCAAATCGGCTTGCGCGTGTCTAGCGCCTTAAGAAAAAGCCAGAACACGACGAAGACCACCAGCGCCACTGGCGTCTCTTGGTTGGCCCAACTGCCTACAAATAACCAGCCCGGCGAACTCAGCGCCAGCAACCCGCTGACCAGCGCGGCCATCGGCGCAAGTTCTGGGCTGACACCTTGTGTCACGCGCCGTGCAATCGCGCAGCCCATCAGCACCGCCAGCACCAAGCAGATGTAGGCAAAGATACGGGCGCTCTCGTCGCTGTGGCCCAGCAGCGCCAAAAACGGCATTTGCAACAGCGAGAACATGGGCGGCCACAACATCTGAATGTGAAAGTCGCCGCGAAAGGCGCGCCAATCCAAATTGCGCATATCGCGCAGCAAATACCAGGCGGGCAGGCTGTGCGCAGCTTCATCAAAATTGAGCGGGGCCGCTGGAAGAATCAACCGCATATACACCTCGCGCCCCAGCCAGCCAGACACCAACAGCAAGAGCAACAAGACCGCAGCGTATTGGCGGTTATAAGTCGTGGAGGACTGCATCGCAATCAGTATAGCCAGTGCAAATATTTGTGGTACCGCGCCACTCACCGAAACACCAACGCCGACATCCCGCCATCTACATGCATGATCTGGCCGGTAATTTGCGAAGATTCGTCTGACAAGAGAAACAATGCCGTGTGGGCAGCATCTTGCGGGGTTTGGTGGCGGCCCATCGGTTGCTTGGCTCCGCGCGCGCGTAGCTCGTCCTCGCTCATGCCCAACTTTTCGTGGATGGCGATCTCGCCCTCGCTGACGACCCAGCCAGGAATCACGTAGTTCACGCGGATGTGATCGCTGCGATAGGCCCCGGCCAGCGTACGCGTCAGCGTGAGCAAGCCGCCCTTCGCCACGCCATACGCCAGCAAATTGGGCTGGGCTTGCAGCCCGTGAATAGTGCCGATGTTGACGATGCTTCCACCAGAGTGGTCACCTGCGGCCTTCATCAACGGCAGCGCGTGTTTGCAGCAGAAGAACGCGCCGCGCAGATTCAGGTTCATATACAAATCCCACAACTCGGCGGTGGTTTCTTCGATGGTGGCGCGGGCGGGCCAGCCCACGTTATTCACCAAGCCGTCCAGTTTGCCGTAATGCTGGTGTGCTGTGGTGATTAAGTTGGCGCAATCCTCCTCTTTCAAAATATCGGTGTGCTGAAAAAGCGCGTCGCCGCCTTGCGCACGAATTCTGGTGGCAGCGGCCTCGCCCTTCTCGCGTTGCACATCGCCAATAACAACGTGCGCGCCCTCGCTGGCAAGCCGCTCGGCGATGCCGTAGCCGATGCCTTGCGCAGCCCCGGTGACGACGATGACTTTGTCTTTGATTCGATCTGGCATATGTACGGCAGTGTATGCGTTTTGCGAATTCACATCAAACAGCGACACTATGAACCCATGA
>JAYTNY010000182.1:0-18961 GCA_043748055.1 Roseobacter sp. | reverse complement strand
ACTGAGTAAGGGCAAGCAAACGTGCAACCACGCAGATGGCGCGAGTCAACGCGCCTCAAGCAAGTTGCCGAACATTAGCGGGGTGAAGGATGCGGGGCGAGATTGTGTAACACCGGCGAGGCGGGTTAGTTGAGGGAAAGGCCATGAACACTTGGCCCATCTCTGCTCAATTGACGAGACGATGATGGGTTTACCGTTGCGGGAAGGTGTGCTGGTAGCGGGAAGTAGTTGCGCCGTTGTTGAGTTATTCGGCGCGCCGTTTGGTGATTTGTCGAAAGCCAGCCTATGAAACGCCCTGAATGAGTGCAGATATACGACGTAGATCTGGCACTTCCGTTGGAGAGTGTCCCCCAATACCCAAGTCCATTTTCGCCATGATGGGTAGATTGCGGGTAGCCAATCGCGCAACAATTCACCCGCTGATGTCTGGGTGTGTAGCGTAGGCAAGTGTCGCCCGTGCATCTCGGTATCAGCCGAAGTACAACGTTGACACAGGCGATGCAGTTGCCAAAAACAGCCGTTGGGCCATCGCTGTCAACCGGAAGATGGCAGCAATGCCAGATTGGTTTTACGCTTGAGCCGACTATAGACATTTTGGCCGTGTGCAGAAGCTGAAGCATCTTGCTCCGACTTGCATCGGAGGCGCGTGCAAGGTTGAGGATGGCACGTTTATGGCCTGTTTGCGTGCGGCGCTCGAACTGAATTTGAGCACCTGCTTGATGCGGCGGAGATGCCCTGGCATGAAAAACGAGGCTCTGGACGATAGCTGCGCACCGCGCCAGAAAATAGACCATTAGAGGATTGATTCGGAAGGGAGTTTGTGATAACTTATTCATACAGTTATGCGAAACGCCCGAGGCTGCGGGTACCAATCGAAGCCTTGGGCGTTTTGCTTTTTCCTTTGCTTTTCAGCAACGATCTGACGTTCAGATCACTTGTGTTTGATGACGCTCGAACCTTTCTTTCTGGATCAAGTCATGCAACATCACCTCCTTGAAGTCTTGTCGAATTTCTAAAAGCAAACAGGCCCAGAAGCGCCTGAACGCTTGTGAGCCTGTAGAAAAGTGAAGAAGGGCGACCGATGTCACCCATTTCTTTGTATGTGCTTTTGGGGTTCCACTCCGCAGAGTGGGCGATTAACCATTCCGGTCAATCAAAACGAAATCAACAAGTGGGTGAGATTGTAGGGGTTGGGCAGTGTGTTTCAAGAGATTATTGACAGTGAGCGATTTTAGTTTTGGGGACTTTGCCTCACATGGTGGCGGGGTGATAATGTTTGCCAACACAACACATGCCTGCTTCAACGCCAATCAACCTGCGCCACGCGCTCGCCGAAGCATTTTCGCTCGACGAGATGGATGTGTTGTGCGCCGACCTCGGCATAGACCCGGAGCGCATTCCGTATCGTGAGCGCGGCAAAGAGATCAAGGCCAACTGGATCGTCATCTTTCTTCAGAAACACAACGACTTGGCTCGCCTGATTGAGTATTGCTCGCGGCAGCGACCGGCGATGGATTGGGCAAATTTGCCCGTGCCCGATTTGACGACAGAAGATTTGGCTGTGCTGGAAGGGGCAGTCGTTGTTACGAACATTACGATTGCTGCCGATCAAGCGCACAATGTCTCTGGCCTGGCCAATCCTTATCTCGGCCTCAGCGCCTTTACTTACGCCGACCGCGATATTTACGCCGGGCGCGAGCGTGAGATTGCCGAGGCTATCACGCGGCTCGCTTCGCCGGGTCGCCCCACCAATCTTTTGTTTATCACCGGGGCCAGCGGCAGCGGCAAGTCGTCGTTTGTGCAGGCGGGTGTGTTGCCCGCGCTCGAAGCGCACTACACGCAGCGCCATTTGGAAACGCGCAGAGCCATCTGTCGCCCCTCCCTCCATCCCATTGCCGCACTCGATGATGCGCTGCAACAGTTGGGCGGCGCTGACTTGGCTGTGTTGAGCGGCGTTAAGCTGCTCGTGATTGATCAATTTGAGGAGATATTCACCCAGGCCGATTCGCATGAGCGAAGCGCATTTCTGGATTGGTTGGCTGGCTTGCCTAAGTTCGATGAAGCCAGAACGCATGTGATTGTCACCGTGCGTTCTGATTATCTTGATGCCCTTGCTGAGATTGCGGCGTTGTGGCCGATGGTGAAGGACGCGATTGTGTTGCGCGCGATGAGCGTGGATGAATTGATGCAGGCCATCCAACGTCCGCTGCAACAACGTTTCGCAAATGGTGAGCGCCGCTTCGGGCCAGGCTTGGTGGACAAGCTGGCTCAAGACGCGCATGGCAATGCGGCCTACCTGCCGTTGTTGCAGGTCTCGCTGGCCGAGATTTGGAAGCGCGGCAGCCTGGTGTTGGCGAATTATTCTGGCCTGGCCGATGCAATCACCCAACGCGCCGACGCGGTGTATGCCTTTGAGGACTTCGACGCATCAACACCAAGTCATCCTCGACGTGAGGCTGTTCGTGCCGCGATCATTGACCTGTTCCTAAATCTGATCAATGTCTCACTGGATGATGATGCGCGTCGTAACGTGCGCATCAGCCGTGATAAACATTTACTTGCACAGTCTGTATCCCTTGATGATGCTAATCAAACCACAGGCTTAGATATCCAATACGCTAGGCAGTTAATCGATGGCCTAACAAATGCCAGGTTGCTTTCGACCACTAAAGAAAGTGATTCAGATGTAGTGAATATTATTCACGAAGCGCTGATCAGAGATTGGGTGCGATTGCATGAAGCTATATCCAAACGACGCGAGAAATTGCAACAGCGTACACGTTTGGAACAGCAAATTCGGGATTGGATAACCAGCAATTCAAGTGATGATTACCTGTTGCGTGGTATCCACCTTGCGCAAGCGAGAGAACTTGATCGTGTCAATGACATCGCATTGAAGGGTGAAGGCAAAAAACTATTGCAACTTAGTATTGCACTTCACGATTCTGAGCAGTTGCATGAAGTTATGCGAGAGCGTAATACTTCGCAACGCCTGCGTGTTTTGGTTGCAACGCTAGTAACTTTGTCCGTGCTCGCTTTAGTTGCAATGTTCATAGCTATTCAGGCACAGCAGCGAGCCGTAAACTCTGCATCAGAGGTTGTTTCGGCTAGCGGAACTCGCGAAGCATTTCAATCGCTGGCTGCCGAAGAGTTAGTTCGCCGTACTACTGCTGAAGTTCAAGCGCGCAACGATTTAGATGCTAAATCTACTGCTGAGGCACAAAGTAAGGTCGCCATTTCAGCGCGCGCAACACAGGTTGCTATTGCTGAGAGTTACAAAACTCGGCGTGATGCGCTTTCACTTGTGGCAGAGGCGTCGCGTCTTATGAGTTTTGCAAGTAAAGACTTTGATCCCCAAGTCGCACTTAGGCTTGCTTTGCACTCCATAAAAATGCGCCCTAACCTTGAGGCAACTGAGTTCATAAATACAAGTTTGCACAGTTTAGGAACGAAGGCATATGAATATACCGACATGGATTTCACCTCGGTATTTCCTAATGATGTAGGGACGAGCGCATTGTTAATTTCCGAAAGGGTATGGAGTGTGTTCGATGGGTTTAATAGACGTGAACTTTATAGAGTAACTGCAGCAGGAACAAAAATAGTCGCTGCAAAAGCTATCCCTAATAGTGAGTCATACGTAGTTGTAGAAGATGCGGGGTCAATCTATGTAGTGATGGAGAAGTGCATGTGCATCTTTGCACAGTACGTACATGAAAATCCCTCACACAGTTCGAGAAACATTATTGCCATGAGTGATGGCACAGTTCTCTCATTGGTTGGTAGTCAGCTACGCATCTTCGGCCCTAACTCAACCAAGCTATCACGCATGATGAACTTAGAACAGTTATCTGTGCGAATGATTGCTGTAGACAAGAATTCCAAGTTTCTTGCGGTTTGGACATATGTTCCAAGTGAGACATCTAAAGATGGAATCATCACAAAGCCAGCGTCTGATATCCGAATCAGGGTATGGAACATTGTTGATGAATCGTTTGTAATAAGCATCCCACTTTCAGGTGACTCTATTGATGCGCCTATGATCATTTGGGAGGATTCAAACACCGACAACAGGACTTTGATGTTAGCGTATGTGGATAGCAATTACTTGCGAGTATTTGATGTGCTGAATCAAAAAGAGCAAAATAGTCTCAAACTGGCGAGATCATGGGTGTCTAGACTTGCTTTAAGCTCGCGAGGAAAAGACTTAGCCTTTGTTTATGGATGCAACACACCTTCATCTTGTGTGCTTAGCACTTCGGTGTTTGAGTGGAATTGGCTGAATGACTCGAGTGAATCAGTCTACGAAACGCCAATTATTCTGCCAAATTTAAGATTCTCAAACGCTGACGTTCTCGAAATATCTGGCAACAACTACTTCGCACTCTGGGAACGAGGTGTTGCTCCCAATGTCAAGCGAACTGAACAATTTGTTTCAAAAGATAATTTAGCGTTTCTCACTTCGGATGGAACAGACAAGTATTATGAGATTTTAGTGCAGCTCCATGATGGTCATTTAACGGCCTGGCACTGGGGGGAGCCATTTCTAATTGCTGATGGCGATGCACTAACGAGCATTCGGCATTTGGTAAATAAGCCCTCTTGGACATCAACCGAATTCACATATACCAGCGATATTACAACGGGCTTAACGGTGATCGAACAAGCTTCAGGACGAATAGTGTTTACAGATAGAGAGAGAGCGGCAGAGGTTTGGCATTCGAGCGACAGCACTTGGTTGTTTGTCACTAGTAGAACTAATTTAGCCCGTTTCACATACAGATTCGTACCGAGGATTCGTATTTACAACCTTCACACTGGCGAGAAATATTTAGACCGTGTCATCGATGAAACCACCTCGCAAGAGACAGCATTCGACCCAGTGACAAATAATTACTATCTCATTGTTAATGATTTGAGTTTGCGTATTGTTTGGAAGCCAGATGAAATAATTGCCGAGATTTGCCAACGTCTAACCAATGATGGGAATCGCACAGAAGCGATTTGGAAGCGATTACTGTCCAATCAAAGCTACCATGAGATCTGTTCACGTAATTAACGGGATACTCTGAGCTTCTGGTGGATAACTGAAGTTGCCTTTGTCAGCGCGACATTAGTGCTTCAACGCAGTGCGCCTCTGTTTGGCATCAACAACATAAAGTTACATTACGACACTTGGAGAATAACCCAAGCCTATCTGAGCCTTTTTGCTCGTAGTCTTGTGACCCACAAAAAGCACCCAATAGCGGACGCTTGCATGACCAAGATGAGGCACGCCAACCAAATGCTTGCCACACTATTGCCGAGCGCAACAGGCAGCGGCTCGGCCTTCAACGCCAACAGACGAAAGAGTAAGACTTGGCCGCGTGCGTCATCATTGAAGAAGACCCAAGCCGACAGCAGTAGCATGAGCAAGGTGAGCGCATAGCCCACGCCAAGCAACTTGGACGAATTACGCGATGCCGATGCCATAGACACCTCCAATCGCAAACGACAGCAACAGCCCAACCCACATCGGCACAGTCAGTGGCAAGGGTTGTGATTTGCGCGAGGCCGTTGCGAAGAATTGGAACAGCCGGAGCGGAACCCAACATGCCAGCGTACCCAGCAATAGCCCAGCCATCGCCAAAACGATGTGACCCGAAGCCGCGCCATATTGCATCATCATCTTGATGTCTCCACCGGCGGCGCTGCCGGAGATAACGACGGTCAAAGTCATCATGCCAAAGAAGATGGCCTGGGCGATGACGGCATCGCGAAACCCGGTTGGGCCGGACTCCCAAAAGCCGACGACGATGCCCAACGCCGTGCTGCCGTAGAGAAACCAATCCCAGGGCAATCGCTTGTGTTCAAAATCGGTGGCGGCGGTCACGCTAAATAGCGCCAATAGCAGCAACCGAAGCGCAGTCATGTGCAGGGCAAGCGCCGCCATCAACAACGCAGCAAAGCACGCGACCCAGCGGAGCCGATGCTTCATGCGCTTTGTAGCTGTGTCCAACACAAACGTTGTGCGATAGCGAACACGCAAGATCACATCGGCCATAACGTTGGCCGCCAGCCCGAACGCGAGGGCAAGGACGGTGCTTTCCATTGTGGTCATCAATCTCCTGTGGAATCGCTTTTTGTGGAATATCCCTCTGTGGATTCTCCGTTCGCCTCAATCCGCATGTAACAGGGTTGTTAGAACGTAGCTTGAGCTAATCTGGGAAGCATGATGAACATCTTTCACCCCCCTGATAACCGAATTTTTGCAACGCGTCGAGATCAAGGGTTTCGCGCCTCAACCAGACCGGGCCGCGTCATCACCCGTTGCACCAATTGCGCATAGCTGCCCAACGATTGTTGCGCCTGCTGCACCGCGCCATGCACGTCTTGCAGTTCTTCGGCGCTGAGCCTCGCCAGCTTCTTTTCATCGCTGCGCGCCAGCACATCGGGCAAGCGCAGGCAGGCATTGATTAGTCCAACGGCGCGGGTTGGGCGACCGGGCTTGTCTCGCTCGGATTCGCTACCAGCCGCATTTACCGGGTTGCTCTCCCGCTGGGAGAGTAGCTTTTCTGCCAACACCAGTTGCGCATCGGGCGATGTGCGTGCCAGCTTCTCCAGATCGTGCTTGGAGAAGCCATAGGCGCGGGCAAGTGACTTTGCCGCCTCGACGATCTTCTCGACAAAGCCCACATACGCAAAGATGGCCTTTTCACCAATGCCTTCCCCGCGCAACTTTTCAATCTCGCGCCCAGTCAGGATGACGGCGATTGCGCTGTCAGCGGCATCGTCTAGGTCGTCGCGGTTCAACTCATCCAACACCGCAGCGCGGCTGGATTGAACCCGTGCATATTGGGCGTTGTAGACCTGGCTCACCAGTTCCGCAAAGTCGATGAGCGGCACATCGGCGCGGCGCAGGTTCTCACTCCATTGGATGCGTTGCGCCTCTTCAAAGGTCATGCCGTTGACATCGCCATCCACGATGGCGCCAATCGTGGTGCGCAATGTCTGCTCCAGCGAGAGTTGTTGCTTGGCGGCCAGAAAGACGCAGGCCCAGAAGCGGCGCTCACCCACCAGAATTTGGTAGCGCAAACGGCCTTCGCTCTGCAGAGTCAGAACGCGAATCGGGTGAGTCATGCCAACCTGGGCAATGTCGTGCGCGAAGGTGCGCAACGAGGCAACATAGCCTTGTGCTTCCAAATCAGCACTGCCGGCGAGCTGCAACAGCTCAAACACCGCCTCAGCCGCATTCATCTGATTGCGCCCGACCTTCTCGCGCAGATAGCGTGGCAGCCAGCGACGTGGCTGGTGCAAATTGATCTCGCAATCTCCCAGCTTGAGCAGCACCACTTGCTCGGCTACAGGCAAGGCTGTGGCCGCAGGGGTTGATGGAGCTGTCGTAGACATCGTTTTCAATCTCCTTTCAGGGCCGAGGCAGCAGGTATTGGTAGATCACATTCAACGTCGGGCTGCGCCAATTGGGTCGCAGCAGGGCATACGGCGCATTCAGATCGGTGTAGCCCAGCGCACCGTATACGTCGTAGTTCCAAACGATGACGAGGCGCACATAGCCAGATGCCGCCGCCCACTTGAGGCCGTTGACCAGCGTAGCCGTTTGTTGTTCGGCGGTATGCGGCATGATCCAGTCGAAGCCTTTGGGTGCCTGATTGTTGATGGGTAATGCGTAACCAAATTCGGTGAGGCAGATGGGTTTTGTCTGCTGGGTGATCTCAAAGTATTTCTGGCTCAACGTGTCTAAGTCGCCGTTGCCCTCTGGCCCGTTGGCATGCGCGCCCACGCAATCCATGCGGTTCAACCCATCCTGCTCAATCAGCTTGCTCAAGAAGCCCACATCGTCTACATGCGTCCAAACGCTGTTGAACCCGGTGGGTGCAAGCCCGGCACTGATGACTATGATTTGCGGATCAACATAGCGGGCGATGCCATAACCCAAGGTGAGCAACATGATGTAGCGTTCAACCGAAATGATGTCATTCCATTCGGCGTTGATGTTTGGTTCGTTCCATATCTCGATGCCATGCACTTGCCCGCGATACCGCGTCAGCAGGTCGTAGATGAACAAGCCGAAATCCTCTACGCGATCTGGCGCACCCTGCGTGTCGCGCATGACGGTGCGCAGGTAGACGGGCGCAGTCGTCACGCTCAGCAATACCTTTAGCCCCTGCGTGTGCGCCGCAGGAATCACTCGATCCAGACATGACCAATCCATCTGCCCAGGCTGCGACGACATATCACCCCAGCGCACCTGTTGCTTGATCCAGGTGAAGCCAATCGCCTTTACCTCGCGTGTAGAGATGGCGGGATCGTGATCACACCCATTGATCTGGATGCCAAATTCGGTTTTCACCTGCCCGGTTGTGAATGGCATTGTTGGTGGTAATTCATAGTTCTCGGATACCGGCGAAAAGTCTGGTGTGGCGGTGACTGGAATATCAGACATTGGCATAGGCGTGAGGGTCATTAAAGTGATAGGCGCAGTGGGCAGTTGGGTGTGACGAGGCATTGGCGAGGCTATTTGACTCTGTACGGTGAGGAAAGCTTGGGTGGATGGCGTTGTAGTGACATGAGCTTGAGACGCTGTGGCTTGGGTTGGCACATCCCATGCAGAGGGTGTGGACGGTGATGATGAGGCACATGCGGTAGCGATAAGCAACAAACCAATTCCAAATCGCATACACATCGGGAATGTCCTATAAGCCAAATCGCTTGCGCCATGATTGAAGTTTGCTGGGCTTCTGTTGTTGCACTGGCGCTTGAATACTTGGTGCGGCTGAATAGACCACTGTTTGAAGTGCGGTAGTGACAGTCGCAGCTTCATCAAACGGCGATGCACCCAGTACGTGTATCAATGTGATGCCATGCTGTTCTTTGATGGCGGGAGGCGTATTGAAAAACACATTGGTCATAAAGTCATCCAGCGGATAGGCGTGCTGGAGCGAGATCACGGTCTCTTGCAGCTTTGCGCCTGGATATGCTCGTTGCAACTCACCATCCAGCGCATAAGAAAGATAGGCGTTGAGCTTGGATAGAAATTGTTGGCGCATTTCGTCGGCTTGCTCGGATAGCCAACGACGATGCTCCGTCATGATCAGCGTGATCTGCCCCGTATCAGGGTGTTGGGTGATGATGTCAATACGGTTGGGTTCGGACATAGCCATAGTTGGGTTCTCCTTGATTCGTGTTTGTTCAATTCGATTTCATGCCACCAGAGGTGGAAAGGCACGGATAAAATTGGCATTGCTCAAATCGTGAGTGGCACGCCAGATCGGTGAAAGCGGGCCATGTTCTGCCACGTCATCGGCGCTGGTCAAGAACACCTGCGGTATTGGCACACCATACCCGTGCGATACATTGGCTAACACATCGGCCACAAGCGGGAAGATGCGCAGATCGGTGGTGACGATGAGCAACATCGGCAAGGCTGGGTGGCGCAATCGCCATTTGCCGGTGGCGATGTAGGCGCACAGCCCGCCCAACTTGCGCTCCCACACCTCGGGGTCATTGTGATGGCGACCTGCTTTTGATCCATCAATCTCCAGCCAGAAACGAAAGCGGTGCAGGCCGCAGCGCAACACCCCGTAGCCGTCGGGCAGCCAACGGCGCTTGATGCCGCCATGCATGAAATAAACGCTGGCCGAAAAGTCGTCCTCAAATAGTTCTAACTCGTAATGCGGGATGCGGCCCTCGCTCACGCTTGTTACAGAGGAGTCCACCGCCCGTGTCACACGGCTCCAGCCTTGCGCATGCTGTTGCAGCCGCTCGAAGAAATCGTAGATGGCAAGTGTGTGATCCGGTCGGCGCAGATGGTCGGCTACGGTGCGAAGATACCGAGCGACATATCGCTCTGGGCGTGGGCACACCTGGCGCAAGATGCGCAGCAGCATGCCTTCCTCGGTAGCAGCCCAGAGTTGAATAACCTGGTCGTCGCGCTCAAGTGGGTTGGACTGGATTAAACCCAGCTCAAGCAACTGTTGAAGATTCGCCACAAGTTCCTCCAGCGAACAACCCAATGACCCCTCGATGATGGAGGTCGGGCAGGCGGGGTGATGGCAAATAAAGCCCAGCAGTTCATAGGTGGCATTGTTGCATTGCTCCAAGTTAACCATGCCGCTCAGTTGTGCTGGTGGGCGCTCCAAATCAAAGGTAGCCGATTCTTGCGCGTGCTTTTTGGAACCGGCACGAAGCCTTTTCTTGAGGGATGCCAGCGATGTCACTGTGACACGATGCTTTTCGTCGAGCGTTGACTCGGTCACAATCAGATCAGTAGTGAAGGGATGACAGGGAATAGCCTGATATGTGGCGCTGCCTTTGGCACTGCCGATAAGCTTTAGCCAACGCGCCTCGCCAAAGCCCACATTACCCATCACGTGATCTCGATCAGCCGTGGCAACAGTCACAATCGTCGGTGCCAGTTGCTTGGCCAACAACATCAGCGCCGATGCACGGAATTCGTTGGTAGTCAGCAACAGAAGTGGCGGGAAACGTTCGCTCACGCGCTTTGACCACAAGCCAAAGTAACGCAAGTGCCGCCACCACATCCAGATGGAATGTTCGCCATCGTCAACCAGCAAGTAATACGTACAGGTGCGATTCTTGAAGGCCACATTGATGCGGGCATGAATCAAGATTGGTGTGTGTTCGTGGCAACGCTCGACGAATAATTCCCAGCGCGTTTGAGCCTGACCGTGCTGGAGCATGTGGCGGGCCAGCACTGCGCAGAACAGATTCGCCTCGCGTGCGACAGTGAGACCGGCGCGCAGTTGCCAGAATCGCAAGCTACTGCATCCCAACCGCTTGGCTAACTTCTCAGGTGAGATGTCCACTTGCTGTGCAGCAACGCGCAAACCGACATTGCTTGGCGCATACAACGCTTTGGTATAGGGCTGTAGAGATTGAGTGATGTGTTGAGCGTAGCCACGCTCAATCAGATTTTGCATGTTGATTTTTATCTCTTGGCGAGTCATTTGCAAGACATCGGCCATCTGGCCCACCGATGACCAGGGATGGCGAATCAGGTTGAGCAACAGATTGAGGTCATCTTCGGACAATGCCATCACGATGCCGCACCCCGCTTGGGCAACACCATCTCATCCAGATCATCCTCGGATGAAGACCCAGTGTGACGAGATGTCTCAGCCTCGCTTTCTCGCTGGATTTGGTCTGCCGGATCAGCGGGTTCTTCTTCGATCTTCTCGACGCGTCCAGTCCTGTCATCAGACCCGTTGTGGTGATGACCACCGCTGGGCGACTTTGCAAGATCGGGCAGCCCTTGCTCATCTTGCGCCAGCGCGAACCATTGATCTACTGCTTCAGCATCCCGACCACATTGGTTTAACGAGGCCTGCCACAGCCGTTCAAAGTCACCGGGTTTCGGGTCGGGTGCTTTGGCTGTCTCGACGCAAAAGACCTCTTGCCCGCCTTTGCCATTACGCGCCCGCACATAGCAAGTGAAATCGGGCAAGCCGACGATGTCGCTGGGTGTGATCGAGAGCGGGTTGTCGTCGGTGATCGAAAGCTCCCGCGAGAGTTCGTAGGCATCATCGGCCCCACACCGAAACACAAACAGCGTGCCGGTGTTGTCGAGCCAGGCTGAGCGGGCCTTCTCGTTGACTTGATCCAAGAATCGCAACGACTGCGTTCCCATCACCATGCGCGCGCCGTATTTGCCCAACTCGCTGAGGATGAAGGCGTAGTCCACACCCGGCACCGATTGAAACTCATCAATGACGATGTAGACGTTGCGCTTCTTTGCATCGGTGCGGACTTCCTGTTGGGCAAACAGCACCGAGGCAACCCAGTTGATAATGGTCGAGCCGATGAGCGCGGCGGTGTCTTGTCCCACCACACCCGCTGCCAAATCAACGATGAGGATGCCGCCTTCTTGGACGATGCCGGGGATATCCACCGTAGATTCGGGTTGCCCAAAGATGCGGCGGGCGATGTCACTCGCCAAAAAGCGGTCGGTCTTGGACAACACGGGCTGCACCATCTCCAGCAGCAGGCGCGGGCTGGTGTAACGATAGGTCTCAAACGAATCGCGCCACCAACTTTGAATATGCCGAAAAGCCTGTGGCCTGAGCGCGCCGAGAACCTTGATACGAAAGTCACCGTGCAACAGCAACGGCCCGACATCCAACAACGTGAATTGCAACGGGCGGTTGGACGGGCCATACACTCGTTGCGAAATGCCGCTGCGTTTGTAGCCGCGCTTGCTTTCTTCAATCAGCAGTGTGGCGAGGTCCGCCAGGGCTGGGATGCGGTCATTGGCCGTCGTCGCATCGCCAATCATCGCGCCGCGACGCGCGTTGTCGTAACGCTCATACAAGATTTTTAGGTCGTCGTATTGTCTGCTGATGACGCCGAGCGGCGGGCGCTCCAACTGGGTAAAGGCGACGTAGTCATCAAAGAGTTTTTGTTCATCCGTTGGAGTCAACCGATTTGCGGCCAAGCGCTCACTCAGCTCGACGATGGTTTTGGTTGTATTGGCACGCCAAGTTAAAAACTGCGCGTCGGCGATTAGGATTTCGTTCGCGCGCGCCAGCGTGAGCAACGGCCAACGTAAATAATTCTCCATGCGCGGCCCCCAGTTGTCTTTCCAAATTTCTTCGAGCGTGCCGATGATGTCGCTCGCCATCTTGTCGGCGAATCGTTCAGCGGCGGAGCGGGCGCGCAAGCCTTTGGTTGAGCGGGGCAGACGGTCGAGCAGGTTTAGACCGAAGGGGTGATCTCGATCAGCCAACGACAGAAAGATGGCTTGGTCGCGTCGGGTTTCAGGCACCAGCCCAGCCAATGTCTCGGCCAACTTGCGATGCGGATCGAAGACGATGATGGCGGCATCCGGGTCTTGCGCCATCAATTGCGAGGTGATGAGCGCCATCAAATTGGATTTGCCGCTTTGGGTGCGTGCAACCAGGCCGATATTGCCGCGCAGCATCTCGGGCGAAAGCCGCACAGCGACGGATTGACTTTGATGACGCGCGGTGCCGATGAAGATGCCGCTGGGTGAGGCTGGGCTGACCGGCAGCAGGCGCTTGGAGGTGGTGACCGGAATGTTTTGTAACGCAGCAGCCGCGTGCGGCAAATGCCATAACGCGGCGACCTCGTGTGTGTTCAAGATGGGCAAGTCCGACCATGGGCGGCGCAAGAAGCCAACAAACGGCAAGCCGCGTACCCCATCAGACGCATTGAAGCTCAAACTCTGCGCCCGCGTGTCGCCGAGAACTTCAAACGCGCGAAAGCCATTCGCCCCCGCAAGGTTGTAGGCGTGAAAAGCAGCCAACATTTGGCTGGCTCGCGCATCGGCAGAGGCGGTAGTGCGAGCAAACACAAACACGCGAATGCGCGCACGAAAGGCTGAACTGTTGATTTTTTGTTTGATGAAGACTGGGTCGGGTGGGCTGGGCAAACGAAAGCGTGCAAACACCGCCAGTGCTCCCAAGCCCAACAAGGCCGCCGCCCACGAAAGAATGTCCCAGGCCTTGAGCCAAATCACAAGTGCCATCAACACAGCCCCGATGCCAAATAGGGCGAGGCCGGTTGAAAGCAGGATGACGCCCCCAAGCGCGCTGGGGGTGAACTTGGCGCGCTCGGTCACATCGCTGGCTGCGCCACGCCAATACTTCGACCAATCCGGTGGCATCGGCTTCAGAGCCAACTGAATCAAACAGCCCTCGCCCTCGGCCAAATCATCCATCGCCGCAAGCAGGCCGAGCATTGGATCAGCACCTTGGCCGAAGTCGTCGTGGGTGATGCGACCCTCGCGTGAGACATGGGTGCGGACGGGCAAATAGGCATGGTCGCGCAGGCGCAACTCGAAGACGCGCCGGACGTTGGTGCGCAGTCCAGCAATGTCTTGGTCAAACGGCACCTCGTCAAAATCGCACTGCGGGTAGGTGTAGCGGATTTGAGCTATGACCCGCGTCACGGCTGCGGGTGCGCCACGAATTTGAAAGCCGCGTTCGTGGGGCAGGCCGCTCAACTCCAACGCAAAGGGTTCGCTGTCAATCAGCGTCGAGAGCATCTGCTCGGCGGCCAACGCATCGCGGGCGTTGTTGCGCGGCAGGATGATCTTGACGACGCGTTGAAGATCAGGGCGATATGGGTTGGCGTTCATCTCAATTGAGTGGGCATAGCGGGGATTGGGTCAAACGGGTTTTCTGCGGCGCGGCCAGACCCAACCAGCCAACGGCCAAAGGCACGCAATCGGTCGCGGCGGCGGTTGTAGGCATTCGGGCTGCTGCGCTTCAGACAATGCTCACGATGCCGAAACAAGACATCGGGCGTGAGGTCGGTTATTAGCAAGGTCGAGCCATACGCGGTGTGATGCCAGCGCGCCAGTTGTCGCACGGCGCTGATTTGGCGAGCGCGGTCTTTGGTCCATCGCGCGGTGTGATTCAACAAATCATGTTCGTACAACTCGCAGAGGGCCAGAATGGATTCCATGTCATGGGTTCGTCAGCGGATCCACAAATGCCCCGTTGATGGCGAGGCCGTAATGCACATGCGGGCCAAAGCAACGGCCAGTGCAACCGGAGAAGCCGACGATTTGGCCGAGTTCAACTTCGCTATCTTGCGCCACCGAGATCGTGTTGAGGTGAGCATATAGCGTGGTGTAGATGCCATTGCGCAGGACGACGTGATTGCCATACAGCTTGGAGTCGCCCGCATACAAAACCTTTCCGCACATGGTGGCGTAGACGGGCTGATTCACGACGATGCTGATGTCCAAGCCTGCATGAAACTCGCAGGTGGTGGAACCGACATGGCACACGCCATCGGGGTCTGTGAGGTCGCGCCAGCCAAACCATGACACGATGGGGCCGGTTACCGGTAGACCTATTGGCACGCCGCAGTCCTCACGCGGGATCACGGTGATGGTGACCGGCGGCATGACCGTGCCACCGGGCGGCGTGGGCCATGTCCCCGGCGGCAGCGTGGCCTGCGCGCCGAAGGGGTCGGCGCTTTCGATGGTATCTGACTCTGGCGTGCCCAGCACCCAGTTCTCGATGCGGTTGGCTGCCAGGTCGCCGATGGGCGCGGGCATCTCTGCACGCACGGTGCGGGCCACGGCGAAAGTGATGAGGACGTAGACGACGATGAAGGCCAGCAGGCAGGTGACCGCGAGGGCGAGAAGGGCGGTGAGGGTGATGCCGAGGAGTTTCATGCGCAGTAATGCTCATGAGCTTATGAGCATTACTGCGCGGATGCCATATTGGGTCACATTATTTTTGCGTGGCTGTGTACGACAAAAACAGGCAGGACATCTAAGTTTGTTAGAAGTACGTTTACCTTATTGAGCAAAACCTCAACTCAATCTTGATCCAGGACTTTTCTCGACTCGAACACCTGCCGTGCATAGCGGGTGCGTATATCCGCTAGGTCTTCATCGGGTGCAATACCCAGCAAGCGCCGATCTGCACTGTCATCAACTTTGGGTGAGTCAGAACCACGCATTGGCGGGCTCTTAGTTACGGCAACCTGCTCGCCAAAAATCTGCTCACGGCACCGCGCATAACCGCTTTTGATTATGTCGTCGGCTTCGCGTCGCAGGTAGTTAATATCGGAAAGGATGAGCGTTTGCGCTTCTTTGAGAAAGCTGCGGCATACCTCCCATGCCCGCTCCTTGTCTTTAGTGTTGGCACCGTAATCATTTGTGGCACGTTCTGCCTCAGCCTCGGCCTGGCGTAACTTCTCATCCCAGGCTGCACCTTCGTTCAGGTCGCGCGTGCGGACAGGCACGGTCTTGACTTCCAAAATGACATACGACCACTGTGTGGCGACCCCGCCGCCGACGTAAAGCTCGTTGTTGTTTACGCTCAGTGTTGGCATTGGGCGCGGCAACGGGCGACTTTCATCGCGGGTGCCGATGATGGCGTAATACCCGGCCTTCAGATCACCGGTCGGAATATTGAAGTCACCGCTGAATTGCAGGATCGGTTTGCGCTCGTCGGCATTAAACAGGGTCTGGATGAGTTTTTGGGCTACGCCGCCGATGGTCTTGGCTATGGCAGCACCACCAGGCGCAAGTGAGGCGGCAGCGACAAATGCATCATCATTGATGAGGCCAGACAGGTCATTTAGGCGATTGTGAACATCGAGGATGAACTCGATGGATACGCCCACGCTTTTCATGGTGGCAGGCACCAGCTTGATGAGATTGGGGCTGAGGCCGAGTTGCACGGCACCGTTGCGTGTCACTGCGCGCGAGCGTTGGATGGCACGCAATGGCTCGCCACCCAGCACAGGATGATCTATCGACACCTGCGAGGTGATGATGAGCTTATCTACGCGCTCCCAGATTGGGCCCGAGAAAGCGGCTTGTGCGCCCACAACCTTGATCAGGAAATACGACTCGCCGGGTTTCACATCGCCCGTCTCGTTGGGCTTTGGAATAAAGATGGGCGTGGTGGTTCCGGTTGTGGAGGAATAGTCTGGCATATCGTTTTCTCCTGATTTTGTCTAGACACCGTAAGCAACGAATCCGGCCCAATGATACGAGTGCGCGAACGGGTGATCCTGTGGCGCACGCTCGGCGTGCTGGGTGAAATATTCTTGTGCGGCAGCAAACGCCATGCGCGGGCGGTCGTCGGCAAGTTGCATCTCGCGGTTAAAGCGTTGGCTCAGTTCTTTGGCCGTCAAATTACGGAGCCAGAGCTGTGCCTGTCGCAGCGCAACTGCTGGGGCCAAATTCTCGCGCAGGTGCAAGGAATAAAAATGCTCCATCAGCAACATGCTGGATAGATCATTAACCGCCCACAGGGTAGCCACCACGCCGGGAGCGCCCGCTTGCAAAAAACCAGTCGGCAACCCGATGTATTCGTCGGGTGTTTTCTGAAAGTCGGTGATGCCGGTCTCACAAGCAGAAAGCGTGACTAACCTTGTCGCGCTAAGGTTCACATTCGTAAGAATATCACTCAGCGTCAATCGTCCGCCACCTGCTAACAGCAAGCCCGATTGCATGACATCATCCCAGTTGTAATAGCCGTGACACGAGAAGTGCAAATAGCTTTGGTCGGACAAAGCCTTATCCAATGCCGCGCGGGTGGCTTGCGCCTCGCGCAGTTGGTGGCACTGTGCGGCATCGAACAGCGCGGCAACGGCATCGCCCTCGGCGGGTGTGAAGGGCAAATCCTGGGTGGGGTTGATGACCGCTAACAAGCGCGCGCCCTGCCGCACAGGTTCAGAAAGACGGCGTTGGCTGGCGGCCAGTGCAAATCCACCCGCAGCATATGAGACGGTGAAGTCATCCAGAAATGTGCGGGACTGTCCATTTACATCACGCCAAGCGGCGTGGAGCGGCAACAGTCCCAGCCGTCCTTGCGGGAGGATGACCACTGATGCGCCCTCTTGTAAACCAAGCGCGTGTAAGCGCATGTGCAACGGCCCCATCAACAGATCCCAAATTTGGCGTGTATAGGTCGTCACCTCCTGCCATATGCCGCGCCCGTGTTGCTTCCAATCAGAATAGCTGGGCAGCCAGCCTGGCCGGGTCTCATCGCCGATTAGGAGTTCATGCACTTTGGCAGAGGTCAGCCCGTCCAACCACAACACATGCGCCTCAGTCACGTCTTGCACACCATGCGACAGCACAAATACAGCCCCACCTTGTGAGGTGACCAATGACACAACCAGCGCACCATCCACGGGGATGCAGTTAAGCAATTGCGGCAGGCTGAGTGCAGCGGGCAGTAGATCGGGATGTGCTGAGCGAATGTCAGCTATGCGGCGTTGCAATGTCGCGCGTGTTTCACGTAACAGATCACTCAACTCGCGGTTAGGGCGGCGCGCGGGCGTGTCTTGCGGCAAGCGCATCTCAGCTTCTAATTCACGTGTGCGGGCGAGAACCTTGCGCAGGGGTTGCTGTTCGGGCAGGGGCAAACTGCGTAGCAAGCCCTCATCTAGCGCCAGCGCCTCGCGCAATAGGCGAGCCTGACCTTGTTCTAGTGTCATTAGCGCAGGCCCTGTCTGGCCCAGCTTGAGCTGGCTATACGCAGTATTGGCACTTAGCCCTGCTACTTCGTCCAACTCTGCACGCCGCCCGGCTTCGGTGTAGGCAGCCGTAAACAGAGTTTCGCCTGCTTGCAGCACGTCCGCGTATGCGGCGAGTGCCTGCTCCCAGTTGCGCTCGCCAAAATGCAGATTGCCGAGACTGCGCGAGACGCGTCGAAAGCCATCTGGATGTGACTCTACTGTGAAGATTCCCAGCGCCTGCTCATACAACTCGATGGCGCGTTCCAGGTTGTCCGCCCGCTCCCCGCGGATGCGTTGTCGATAGGCGATCGCCAGGTTATTCGTCGCTTCTGCCCACTCGATGGGCATGGCATCGCGCGTCCTCACTGTCAGCGTCTGCTCATACAACTCAATGGCGCGTTCTAGGTTGTCCGCCAGCTCCCCGCGGATGCGTTGTTGGTAGGCGTTCGCCAGGTTCATCGTCGTGGTCGCCCACTCGCTGGGTATGGCCTCGTGCGTCATCACCGTCAGCGCCTGCTCATTCAACTCAATAGCGCGTTCCAGGTTGTCCGCCCACTCCCCGTGGATGCGGTCGCTGTATGCAAGCGCTAGGTTCATCGTCGCTTCTGCCCACTCGATGGGCATAGCCTCGCGCGTCCTCACCGTCAGTGCCTGCTCATACCCGCCGATGGCGCGTTCCAGGTTGTCCGCCAGCTCCCCGCGGATGCGTTGTTGGTAAGCGTTCGCCAGGTTCATCGTCGTGGTCGCCCACACGATGGGCATGGCCTCGCGCGTCATCACCGTCAGCGTCTGCTCATACAACTCAATAGCGCGTTCCAGGTTGTCCGCCCGCTCCCCGCGGATGCGTTGTCGGTAGGCGTTCGCTAGGTTCATCGTCGCTTCCGCCCACTCGATGGGCGTGGCCTCGCGTGCATTCACCGTCAGCGCCTGCTCATACAACTCAATAGCGCGTTCCAGGTTGTCCGTCTGCTCCCCACGGATGCGTTGT
>JAYTNY010000181.1:0-3307 GCA_043748055.1 Roseobacter sp. | reverse complement strand
TCCGTGGCTGAACAAGAGGGATGAGGGGCGAGTGATGAGGGATGAGGTAAGGTCATCAATTCCCTCATCCCTCATCCCTCATCCCTCATCCCTTCTCTTCGAGATCGGCATCGAAGAGCTGCCCGCCGACGATGTGCCGAAGGCGCAGGCGCAACTGGGCAAGTTATTGGAGAGCGAACTGAAAAGCGCGCGGCTCGATCACGGCCCAATCCAACTGTTTGCCACGCCACGCCGCGTTGCCGCGTTGGTGGCGGATGTGGCCCCCAGCCAGCGCCTACTGGATGAATTACTCAAAGGGCCGGGAGCCAAAGTAGCTTTTGATGCGAGCGGCAACCCAACGCAGGCGGCTATCGGTTTTGCCAAACGCAGTGGCGTGGATGTAAGCGACTTGATAGTGAAAGAAGAGGGTGGCACGAGTTACGTTTATGTGCGCAAACAAGCGGCAGGCCAGCCTGCCGCCGAGGTGTTGGCGCAGGCGCTGCCCAACGTCATCAGCAAAATAACTTTTGAGAAGACCATGCGCTGGAACGCGACCAACATTGCGTTTGCGCGCCCGTTGCAGTGGTTCGTGGCCTTGCTGGGTGATCAAGTTATTTCGTTTGACTACGCGGGCGTAACCAGCGGCAACACCAGCGTGGGGCCTCGCGGCGAAGGTAGCCCCGCATTTGCGATTGACCACGCCAACAATTACCAATCCCTACTCACCAATCACAAAGTCCTTGCCGATATGGCAACCCGCCGCGCCGAGATTATTCGGCAGATTGCAAGCGTTGCCGCCAGCGTAGGCGGCCAGGTTGTGGAAGATGAAGGCTTGTTGGACGAGGTGACGAACTTGGTCGAACAGCCAACAGCCGTGCTGGGCCACATCGATGCCGAATTCATGGCCGTGCCCACGCCAGTGCTGATGACCGTGATGCGCAAGCACCAGCGCTACTTCTCAATCGTGAATAGCGAGGGCGCGTTGCTGCCGCACTTCATCGCCGTGCGCAACGGCAACGATCAAGATACAGACCTGGTGCGCATCGGCAACGAAGGCGTGCTACGCGCCCGCTTTGCGGATGCGAATTACTTCTTCAAGCAAGACATTCAGCAGCCGCTCGAAAGCTATGTGCCCAAGCTCAGCCTGCTCACCTTCCAAAGCAAGCTGGGCAGCATGTTGGACAAGACTAAGCGGATTGAGCAACTGGTTGAGACGATTGCTTCAGCACTCGGCGCGGCTTCTGAGCCAACTCAGCACTCAGCACTCAGCACTGCCCGCCAAGCCGCGCATTTGTGCAAGGCCGATTTGGTGACCAGCATGGTGGTGGATTTCACTAGCCTGCAAGGCACGATGGGCCGCGAGTATTACCTGCGACAAGGCGGCGACACAGCAGTTGCCATCGCCATCGCCGAGCATTATTTGCCGCGCTATGCCGGGGATGTGGTGGCGAAGAGCGATGCAGGCATCATCGTGGCGCTGGCCGACAAGCTGGATAGCTTGGCGGGGCTGTTTGCAGTGGGGCTGGGGCCAAAGGGCAACGCCGACCCGTTTGCGTTGCGGCGGGCGGCCATTGGGGTGGTGCAAACGCTGATCGAGAACGGCAAGCGCTTCTCGCTACGCAACGGTTTGCTGGCAGCCATGCAACTGCTGCCGGCCAAATGGGACAAGGCTGCGTTGGATGCGGCGCATGGGTTCATCATGGATCGAGCGCGTGTGGTGCTGAGCGATTTGGGCTTACGCTTTGACGTTGTAGACGCGGTGCTGGCCGAGCATGGCGATGACCCGGCGGCGGCGCATGTGAATGCCGTGCAGTTGGATGCAGCCACAAAGACCGAGGCGTGGCCTGCGGCATTGGCAGCCTATGCCCGCTGTGCGCGCATCATCAAAGGTAAAGACTTGGTTGATGTAAGCGCCATCAGCGCCGACACCGACCCCAGCGTGCAAGCGCTGGCCAAAGCCATGCGCAGCCTGCCCCCGCCCAACGATGCCCGCGAACTGGTAGAGAACTTGACGGTGCTGGTCGCGCCCATCAACACCTTTTTTGAGAAGGTGATGGTGATGAGCGACGACGCGGCCCAACGCAACACCCGTGTTGCACTGTTGCAGCAGGTTGCGGCACAAGCCAAGGGCATTGCAGATTTGAGCAAGATTGAGGGCTTCTAACTTGGAAGTCGAGGCTTTAGCCCGGTTAGTAATGTGCGCTGCAAATGATGGTTCTTGTATGAGTTACTAACCAGCTAAAGCCTCGGCCTCCTTTCGAGCGTGAGATGAGCAGCAACGAATTCAAAGACAATTTGGTGAAAGGCACAAAGCTGCTGATGCAGGGCAAGCCGATGGATGCGTTGCCGCATTTGCAGGCGGCTTACGATGTGTTGCCGGAGAATAAAGAGGCCGCGCTAAATCTGGGCGGGGCGTTCATCATGGCGGGCAAGCACAAGCAGGCGGTGCCCATTTTGGAGAAGCTGAGCGAGGCCGATGCCGATAACGCGCAAGTGTGGACAAACCTGGGCGCAGCCTACTTGGGCAACCCGCTTACAGCGACGGACGAGCGCCAGACCCAAAGCCTGCACGCCTTTGCGCGGGCCTTAGAGCTGGACCCGCACGCCCGCAACGTGGCCTACAACATGGGCCTGATTTACCGCGACCGCAACGAGTTAGACAAAGCCATCTCGGCGTTCAAGCGGGCGCTGGCGAGTGACCCCAACGACAAAGACGCGCGGCGCATTTTGGAGAAGTTAGAGATGCAGACGGGGAGTGAGGGTAAGTTCTAAGCAACTCCGCAAGAAAGCATTCTGAGCGCAGTCGAAGAATGCGTTCTATGCCGAGCTTGGCGAACGAAGTTCCGCCGTGTCCGCATCCTTCGACGCGGCGCTGCGCCGAGCGCTCAGGATGCTCCACTTTGAGATTGGTTTTCAGAGGCGTGAGTGACTATGGACTGGGACAAAATAGCAAAGACTCTCAATCGCGGATGCTGGATACTTTTGGTAGTAAGCATTTTGGTCAATAGACAACTTTCACAAACCGCACGCCCCATAGCTTTTGTATCTACTGCAATCTTCTGCATCATCCCAATTTTGTGGTGCCTCGCAATTGTTTTTGGTGTGATTGCGCTCTTTCATGCTTCTTGGAATAACGAGAAGCCAAAAACAATAGTAGATATTGCACTGGCAGTTTTAGGTTTAGGTGCATTTGCCTTTTTGGTTGTAGCTATTTCAAGCGGAGACTAACCTCACCGAATCTCCGTCTCCACAAAGAACCCTTGCAGCCGACCCAAACTGCTGCGCCGAATGCCGCGCACACTCACACCCTGCATATTTGCGCTCGTTG
>JAYTNY010000180.1:0-2571 GCA_043748055.1 Roseobacter sp. | reverse complement strand
GCCCTCATCCCCATGCTGCGAGACAGCGATGGCGTGGAAGACAATCGCGCCAGTGGCCGCTTTGTGCTGCTGTTGTTTTTGATGGGGCAACTAGGGTGGATTCGTACGCAGGAGGGCCGGGCGCGGCTGAACTCGCAGCCCGTAACCCACTGGCTGCAAAGCGATGTGGACACGCAGCGGCAAGTTCTGTTTGAGGCATGGTTGAACAGCCGCGAGTGGAATGATCTGGCGCATGTGGATGGCCTCTCGTTGGAAATGACGCATGCCTGGGCCAATGACCCGCTGCGCGAGCGACGCGTCATTGTTGAGTTGATGCAAAGAGAGATTGGAGATTGGAGATTGGAGATTGCGGATGAAGGCAATCTCCAATCTCCAATCTCCAATCTCAAATCCGCGAACCCCGACTTCGCCCGCCCCGAGGGCCGCTATGACACCTGGCATGTGCGCGATGTGGCAACCGGCGAATTTTTGAACGGCTTTGAGAATTGGGAGCGCGTAGAAGGGCGATTGATTCGCTATGTGGTGGAGGGGCCGCTGAGTTGGCTGGAAGCAAACCAATTGGACAAGGTGACAGGGGGACAAGGGGACAAGGAGCGTGCTGTCCCCTTGTCTCCCCTCCCCCTTGTCTCCTTGTCTGCCGAAGGCATCATCACGATCGCTGCCGAAAGCCGCTTCCAGCGTTTCCAACTGGCGCGGGTGGCGGATTGGGCTGGCATGGGTGAAGGCTCGTTCACGTATCGCCTTACGCCGCGCTCGATGGCACGCGCGCAAGAGCAGGGCATTCTGCCGTTGCGCGTGATTGAGTTCTTGGAGCAAAACACGGGCAAGCCGTTGCCGCCCAGCGTATTGAAGGCGATTCAGCGTTGGGCCGAACGTGGGCCGGAAGCGCGTATCGAGCGCGTGCGCCTCATCAAAACCAAAGACGGCCCAACGATGGAGCTGCTGCTTACCAATCCCAATATTCGCCGTGTCATGCTGGAGCGGCTTGCGCCCAACTGTATTGCCGTGAAAGAGCGCGACGCAAAGGCCATTGCCGCCGAGATTGTGCAAAGCGGGCTGCTGGTGGATTAGCGCGTCGCTAAACCTCATAGGTCGGCCCGCGAAGCCCATGTTTACTGCGGTGTTATGGGCCGACCTGTGAGGTTTTTTTCAGTATGCTCAACCGCGCAAGACCAAGACAAGCAAGAATAATGACACCAGCCATCCCGAAATAGCACCCCATTGCCAAACATTGGGCGCAGCGGGATGAACCGAAGCTGGCGCAGGGATAGCAGGCATCGTTTTGCGCACATCGGCCAGCATGGCGCGCATTGGGGAGTTCAAGCTAGATGGCAATTGTTGTGGCAAGCGAAAGAAGCGCTCACCCCAACTTGGTGCGTTTGGGGTCGTGGCAATCTGCGCCAGTGCCTCGCCCACTTCGGCGTAATGCAATTCGTAATAGTTCAGCAAGCTGATGCCGAGATCGCTAAGCGCCAGCGCGCTGGATTCGGACTGCGGCGTGTTGCACACAATGGCGTGCCAGAAATACAAATCTGCTGGTTCGGCTGCGCAAGCGTGTTGCGCCCAGTGCAGCTTAAAAGCCAACAACGATGAGTTTGGAGAGAGCTTCGTAATGCTATACGTTATGCGGGACGTACTGGCATCTGGCACAAACAGAGATGTCTCCATCAACTGCATGTTTCCCGCCAGCGCCAAATCTTCGGGCCACAACAAGTAGCCGCGCCCCGCAACAAAAGTCTTTAGCAACGACACCGGCTTTAACCAACTCAACCCCTGGATTCGCTCATCTGAACCCATACCCAAACCTCCTCCCCCGACTGGCTCTATCTTGAAGGGCAAAGGCTTGTTGAGCAATAGGGTTGCGTACCCTGAAAAGGCGATTGGTGCAATCTCAGTATGGGCGCAAGTAACTCATGTGCGGCAGCGCATCAGAATCAAACGTCAGTGTCGTAATCGAAGCCGTCTGTGGGTAGTTGTCGCTGAAGCCAAAGCGGCTGTTCTCGCCCTTGTGCCGCCAATCCAGCGGCTGGCCTTTGGCCCACAAAATGGTAAAGGCAATCACGTCGCCATGTGAGACCGCGACGACCTGCTGGCCTGCATGCCGGGCGCGCACCCCATCCAGAAAACGCCTGGCCCGCGCCACAATGTGTTCGGGTTGTTCGTGGGGTGCTTCGTTGGCGCTGTAAATGTCCCAGTCGCGCTCAACCATCTTTTCTATCGGCGTGCCATCCCAGGGCGTGCCCACCTCCAGCAACAGCGGCGTGCGTTGCAGCTTAATGTTGGGGTGATGCGCCAGAATAGCCTGCGCCGTTTGGCGCGTGCGCAGCAGTGGGCTGCAATACAGCGCGGCAATGGGTTTCTGGCTGAGCGCTTTCGCGGCAGCGGTAGCCTGTCGTTGCCCTTCCTCGCTGAGCCGAAAGCGCGGCAGCCTGCCGTAAAAGACCTCGCTGGGGTTGTAAACCAAGCCGTGACGAACCAGATGAATAACAGTTTTGGACATGATGTCATTTAGTACGAAAGGGAGGCGAGGCTTTAGCCGGTTAGTAACTTAACTTCGATCCAAAATCGAAG
>JAYTNY010000179.1:0-10129 GCA_043748055.1 Roseobacter sp. | reverse complement strand
CACATCACCATGCTGAACCGGCTGGTGAAAGAGCAACTGAACGCGATTGAAACCAGCGTGACCCAAGACCGCGAAGTGGGCACGGACAAGCTGCGCGGCGAGATTGAGATTTTGCAGGGCAAGGTGGACGACGAGAGCCGCGAGTTGAGCGAGCGCTTGGCTGAAGAGATTCAGCGCATGACGGCGCAGTACTCCACCGATAAAGACGATTTGGAGAGCCTGGCTGTGGTGCAGTTTATGACCGAGAGCCGCGCCCGCGATTTGAAGGCGAAGTTTGGGCAGGTGTTTAAGGCCGACATGGGCGCTGAAGCGTTCTATGAGATCTTGCGCCGCACCGACCTAGAGGCGTTGAGCAAAGAGCTGTGGCGCGAGGCGCGCCATTCGCTGAGCAAGGTGAAGAAGAAAAAGGCCATTAAGCGCCTGCGCATTGTTGAGGCGCTGCGCAAGAGCAACAACCGCCCGGAGTGGATGATTATGACAGTGTTGCCGGTGATTCCGCCGGAGCTTCGCCCGATGGTGCAGTTGGATGGTGGACGATTTGCCACCTCAGACTTGAACGACCTGTACCGCCGCATGATTAACCGCAATAACCGCTTGAAGCGCTTGTTGGAGTTAGGCGCGCCGGATGTGATTGTGCGCAACGAGAAGCGCATGTTGCAAGAGGCCGTTGATTCGTTGATTGACAATAGCCAACGCGGCAAGGCGCTGAGCCGCCGGGGCCGCCGCGAACTGAAGAGCCTGAGCGACATGTTGAAGGGCAAGAAGGGTCGCTTCCGCCGCAACTTGCTGGGCAAGCGCGTGGACTATTCGGGTCGCTCGGTCATTGTGGTGGGGCCGCAGCTTAAGCTGCACCAGTGCGGGTTGCCCAAGAGCATGGCTTTGGAACTATTCAAGCCGTTTGTGATTCAGAAGCTGGTGGAGCTGAACTATGCCAGCAACGTGAAGGGCGCCAAGCGTGTGATTGAGCGCGAGAAGCCGGAAGTGTTTGAGGTGTTGGAGGACGTGATTAAGACGCGCCCAGTGCTGTTGAACCGCGCCCCCACATTGCACCGCCTCGGCATTCAGGCCTTCGAGCCGGTTCTGGTGGAAGGCAAAGCCATTCACTTGCATCCGCTGGCGTGCCAGGCGTTTAACGCCGACTTTGACGGCGACCAAATGGCGGTGCATGTACCGCTGTCTCGCAAAGCGGTGGAAGAGGCACGCCGGTTGATGCTTTCGAGCCACAACCTGCTGAAGCCCAGCGATGGTGAGCCAGTGGTTAGCCCGACCAAAGACATGGTGTTGGGCGTGTATTACCTGACGATGCTGGACCCCGCGCCGAAGAAGGGCGATGGCCGCGCGTTTAGCGACATTGATGAAGTGGAATTGGCTTACGCCAACGGGCAAATGGACATCCACGCCAAAATCAAGTTGCAAATTGAGACGTTCTTTGATGACCAGAACGTGCGCTATGTAGATGGCAAGCCCAAACTGCGGGTGATTGACACAACCGTGGGCCGTGCGTTGTTCAACCGCATTGTGCCATCCGAGGTTCGTTACATGAACCGTAAGCTGGACAAGAGCGATGTGCAAAAGTTCATCGGCCAAACCTTTACGGTGTTGGGCACCGAGCGTTCGGCTGAGGTGGTGGACTTCGTGGATGCGATCAAGAACATTGGCTTTAAGTACGCCACCCGTTCGGGCGTGAGCATTGCGATTAGCGACATTGAAGTGCCGACTGCAAAGGCGGGCATTCTGGAAGCCGCAGAGAGCAAGGTGCAGGAAGTGGAACGCCAATACCGGCGTGGCTTGTTGACCGACGACGAGCGCGAAGAGCGCACGATTGAAATTTGGAACAAGGCTAAAGATGACCTTGCGGATGCGGTGAAGAAGAGCATGGACCCGGTGGGCAACCTGAGCGTGATGGCGACCAGCGGCGCAACAAAAGGCGGCTTCGGCATCGTGTCTCAGTTGGCGGGTATGCGCGGCATGATGGCCGACCCGAGTGGCCGCACGATTGCATTGCCGATCAAGTCGAACTTCCGCGAGGGCCTTGAGGCGCTGGAGTTCTTCATCAGCACACACGGCCAGCGCAAAGGCTTGGCCGACACGGCCATGCGCACAGCAGACGCGGGTTACCTCACGCGCCGCTTGGTGGATGTTTCGCAAGACGTAATTGTGAACAGCGTTGACTGCGGCACGGTGAACGGCATTTGGATTCGATCCAGCGACGACATCGGTGGGCAGAAGTTGCGTGACCGCGTGTTTGGTCGCGTGCCGAACTCGGATGTATTGCACCCGGATACGTGCGAGGTGATTTGCACACGTGGCGACATGATTGATGAGGACAAGTTGGCGCAGATTGATGCGGCGAAGGTGCCGGAAATCTTCCTGCGCTCGCCGCTGATCTGTGAGATGGAATTGGGTATTTGCCAGAAGTGTTATGGGCGCGATTTAGCGCGTGGTAAGCCGGTGGCGATTGGCGCAGCGGTGGGCATCATCGCAGCCCAATCCATTGGTGAGCCGGGCACGCAGTTGACACTGCGCACGTTCCACACCGGCGGCGTAGCCAGCGGCGGCGACATTACAAGCGGTTTGCCGCGTGTCGAGGAACTGCTGGAAGCCCGCAAGAAGCCAAAGGCCGAGGCGTTGATGTCGGACATCAGCGGCAAGATTCACATCGAAAGACTGGATGGCGGCATTCGGCGCATCGAGATTGTGGACACGACCTTGCAGCGTGATGATTACAACGTGCCAGGCAACTACACCTTGAAAGTGAGCGACGGACAGGAGATTAAAGACAAGGATGTGGTGGCGATGCGGGGCGAGCAAGAGTTGCGCGTGGAGCACGGTGGCCGCGTGGTGGTGAACGGCCTGACGGTGTCTGTGGTCTATGAGAAGAAGGAAGAGGTGGAGTATGAAGTGCCACCTGCGGCGCGCATTCTGATTGCCGAAGGGCAGCGGGTGAATGCCGGTGACCCGATCACCGAGGGCACCAAGAACCCGCACATGCTGTTGAAGGTGCTGGGCCGTGACATTGCGCAGACGTATTTGCTGAGCGAGGTGCAGAAAGTGTATCGCTCACAAGGCGTTTACATCAACGACAAGCACTTCGAGATCATCATCCGCAAGATGACGAACCGCGTGCAGATTACGACGCCGGGCGACAGCAATTACTTGCCGGGCGACATGGTGCAACGGCTTGAGCTGACGCGCGCGAACGAGAAATTGGTGACGGATGGCAAGCGACCGGCATCGGGTTCGCCCATTCTGTTGGGCATCTCGAAGGCAGCATTGGCGACGGATTCGTTCTTGTCGGCCTCCAGCTTTCAGCAGACGATTAAGGTGCTGGCGGGCGCAGCCATCGAGGGTAAGCGCGACGACTTGTTGGGCTTGAAGGAGAACGTGATTCTGGGCAAACTGATTCCGGCGGGCACGGGCTTTAGACAAGAGGGCCTGGTGGAATACGAAGGCGTGCCGATGATGACAAACGAGCCGACGGAGAAGCCGAGCCTGACACAGCGCGCGGAAGCGGCGTTGCTGGGCATTGGGCCGGATGGTGAGTTGTTGCCAACCGAGACGCTGCCGAAGTTGGAAGATTTGATTTTGCCGGGCGAGTTAGACCTGAAGTAAGCCCGACGATTTAGTTCTCTCGAAAAACACAAAGATCACAAAGTTTAACTTTGTGATCTTTGTGTTTTTCGTGGATGCAGGTAAACGCACACGACATGTATAACGTTATTGGCATGGTGGCCCGCTGGCGGCCTGTGCATTTGGGGCATGCCGCCGTGCTGCACGCGCTGTGCGATAGCGCAACCCAGGTGCGCATTGGTATTGGCAGCGCCAACCGCTACAACGCGCGTAACCCGTTTACGGTGGATGAAACACGCGACATGATTGACCTAGCGTTGCAAGGCCGCACTAACTATGAGTTGATTGCGGTGGATGATTTTGATGATGGCCCGCGCTGGCGCGATTATGTGTGTGGGCTGTTTGGGCCTTTGGATGCCTTTGTGAGCGATAACCCGTATGTGAGTAAGTTGATGCGTGAGACGTATGCCGTCATTCGCCCCATCACGCTGGTGCCGCCAGAGCAACGCCTGCCACTGGATGGCACGCAGGTGCGCCGAGCGATGGCGCGCGGGCAAGCATGGCAGCATTTGATGCCATCCCCCGTTGCAGAGTACATCCAAGCCAATGGTTTAGACCAACGCTTCAGGCGCGAGTTTGGGTTGCAGACATTGGCGATGGAAACCCTCAATCCAGACACTTAGTGTATTTTTAACACCAAGTATGGTATTCTCCCATTATCGAATTTAAGAACGCTAACAGTTACGGGAGGTAAACACAATGTACACATGGGAAGAAGACACCACAACTTGGTATGGCAAGGCTGATTACAGCTACGCCCCGACCAGCGCACTCAGCCGAGCCGAAGATGCGGCACGCGCCAAAGCCAGCGGCCCGCGCACCTACAGCGGCAAGACGGGGCCGAACGAAAAGGTGATTGCGCCGACTAAACACATCAGCACCGAATCCCCTAATCCGCTGATTGTGGCGGTGGATGTGACGGGGTCGATGGCATCGTGGCCTGCGGAGATTTTTGACCGGCTGCCATTGCTGTTTAACACGCTGTCTCAATACCGGCCCGACCTAGAGATTTGTTTTGCGGCCATTGGCGATGCTGCCGTAGACCGCTGGCCGCTGCAAGTGACGAGCTTTGCCAGCGGCTTTGATCTGGAGCAACAACTAGGTGCGCTGTATGGCGAGGGCGGTGGCGGTGATGCCCCCGAAAGCTACGGCTTGTTTGCGCATTGGGTGAACACGCATGTGCAGGTGCCGAATGCCAAAGAACCGCCATTCATGATCGTCTTTGGCGACATTACCATGCACCCAAAGACCCCGCGTGCGCAAGTGAAGGCGGTGCTGGGTGATAGCGAACTTGGTCTGGGGGATTATGACTCGATTGATGCATGGCAAACATTGAGCAAGACCTGGAACACTTGGTTTCTGCGCCGCCCCACGGGCAGCAAAGGCGACATGGTAGATAAGCAATGGGCTAGGGCCATTGGCGCAAAAAAGATTTTTCATATTCAAGATGAGCAGCGCGCCATTGATTACGCGATGGGCCTGGTTGCACGGGCGTGGGGTAATTTTGATGACTTCAAGACCAACATGCTGGCCCGCCAAAGCCCAGAGAAAGTGGGCGAGGTGAGCAAGCCGTTGGCGCTGATTTGCCCGCGCTGTGGCGCACCCATCCCCGCAGACGCGTTTGGCATTTTTAAGTGCGCGTATTGCAATGCGACGCTGAAGTTTTAGCTGCGTTTTGCGTCTTACGTCTTTCGCCTTGCGTTGTGAACGCAGCACAACCAACGCAAGACGAAAGACGCAACAATATCTTATGAACATCCAAGCCATCGTGACCATCCCGCCCTATGCCAGCTTCATTAGCGAGGTGGCGGCGCACCCGCTGGTGGGTGGGCTGCGGCTGAACACGGTGATGCCGCTGAAGGAAGACATCTCAACTTTGTTAAGCCGGTTGAGCGGGTTTGGCAAACCGCTGTGGGTGGATTTGAAAGGGCGTCAACTGCGCGTTGTTGGGGCCGCCATCCCGCCTTACACCGAGGTGACGTTGAGCCACTGCCTGACGGTGGACGCGCCCGTGACGGCGTTCTTTGCGGATGGCCGCGAACACGCTGAGGTGATTGGTGTGAACGAAAACCGCATTCTGCTGGCGGATGGCCCGCGCCGCTTGATTGGGCCGGGCGAGAGTGTGAATATTCCGCATCCCTCGTTGCGCATCGAGGGCACGCTGACCGAGACCGACTTTGCTTACTTAGTGGCGATGCGCGAGCTGGGCTTGTGCCACGTCATGCTCTCGTTTGCGGAGAGTGCCAGCGATGCCGCTGAAGTGCGGGCGTTGCTGCCGGATGTGGAGCTGGTGCAAAAGATCGAATCTCTGCGCGGGCTTCATCACGCCCGAACCACGAAGGCAACACATGGGCGATTGATGGCGGCGCGTGGCGATTTGTATGTGGAGGTTGGGCAACCGCATCGTATAGCCGGTGCTGTAAAAGACATTGTGCAGGCTGACCCAAACGCCATCGTTGCCAGCCGGTTGTTTGAATCGCTGGCGTTTCACCCTGTGCCGAACAGCGCCGACATAGGCGATGTGGCGCATTTGCTGCACATTGGCTACCGCACGTTTATGCTGGGCGATAGCATTTGCTTTAAGCGCGATAGCGTGCTGGAGGCTTTGAACTTGCTGGCGGCGTTGGCAAGAGATATGGGGTAAGGGCTGCGCATGTCTCAACGCACAAACGCGTAGGGCAACACCCTGCTGGGTGCGGCATACCAGGCCAAACGAAAGTCGGTGTCGTCTGCGTAAACGCGTTTGGGCAAAAGCCGCCCCACGCACGGGCACTCAAAGCGATCCCCCTCGAACAAAAACGCTGACATACGCATGTCCCACGGGCCAGCCTGCTGCACCGAAAGCGTGAACGGCTGACCCAGCGGGTCGGGCACATAGGCCATCTCGCGCGCGCCTAAACCGCAGGCCGAGAACTGTGTGGACAAGATATCAATCACCTCTTGCAGCTTGTAGTCGTTCATCAGTGACACGTCGCCCAACGTGGGCAATTGCGCGCGAAGCTCATGCTGAAGTGTTTCCTGCTCGGCGATAAACGCTAGCACCTTCGGCGTGTCCACCTCCGGGATGTGCCAGCGGTTGGGCTGCAAATCTATGTGCAAGCGGTCTCGATGGATGCCGACGACGTGCATCGAAATAAGCAACGCCACATACGGATGCACCTTGCGCGCCTCGGCCACGCCGATCTTGTGCAGCTCAATGTGGTCATCGGGTGGCATCGTCCAATACGTCCACGGCTCGCCTGCGGCGTTAATCAGCGGGTAGTCCTCCCACATGGCCGAGCCAGTGTCGTGCATGGCAGCGGCCAGCGAGAACAAGCGTGTGTCCCAGGGTTGCCACAGGTGTGCGCCATTTAGGTGCGTGGCGATTAAGCCGCAGTGGTCGTCGTGGTCGCTTTGTTTGACGATGAGCCAGTGATCGGGATAGTCGGGATGGGTGTGGTTACAAATAATCATGGTCGTTTAGCGCTTTGAGCGCTGCGAAAGTTTCGCTCGTGCATGGTCGCGTTGCTATCCAGCTTGTAATCACTCGGCAGGCGCACCAATTGGTCTGGCGTGCCAAGATAGCGCACCACCACGCCATAGTCTCGCTTGGCTGCTTCGATGGAAACATAGCCATCAATCACATCCTCTAAAACGCGCTGTGGCTCACGCGTCAATGGGTCGCCGTAGCCACCGCCACCCGGCGGCGCAAACTGCACATGTGCGTTTGCATCCAGCCGCAACACGCGCTTGGGTTGTAAGGTTTCCTGATCGGTCTTGAACTCGGCCAACGCGCCAGCCCCGCCACCTGCAAGGCCCTGCGCCGCAAATTGCGTGCGGTCAATCATGGCCGAGACGCTGAACGGGCCGGTGCGGCAACTGATCTCGGTGGTTTGGCCCAGCCCGCCACGAAACTGGCCCGCGCCGCCCGAATCCGTGCGCAGTTCGCGACGGTGCTGCACCAACGGCGAGAGCGTCTCGATGACCTCGGCGGGCACACCCGCCACGCCGCTGGGGAAGCCGGTGGTGTTCAATCCATCTTTGGTGGCGCGTGCGCCCATGCCGCCCACCTGAAACACACTGAGCATGAATGGCTCGGCGGGTTCGTGCCACGTGCCGCGAAAAATATTTAGCCAGATCGGGTCGGCCCCACCTGCCATCAATCGCCCCGGCATGGCCGCAGCCAACGCGCCAAAAATGGCCCCCGGCAAAAAGTGGCCCACGATGTGCCGCGAGCCGACGGCGGCTGGCTCGACGCAATTCAAGATGCAGCCACGCGGTGCGCTCACATGCACCGGCCTAAACGAGCCTTCGTTGTGCGGCACCTCCGGTGTGATCGCGGCCTTCATCGCAAACGAGGCGTAGCCGTGCGTGTAGTTCATCACCACGTTGATGCCGCGCTGGCTTTGCGGCGATGACCCGGCGAAGTCAATGTCAATATCTTGGTCACGAATCGTCACTGCGACGCGAATGCAAATCGGCTCTTCAAAGCCGTCGCTCCATACTTCGTTTTCGTAGCGACCATTGGGCAGTTGGTTGATGGCGCTGCGCATGGCGTTTTCGGAGCGCGAGATGATTTCGTCCGCAAGCGGGTTAATAGACGCCAGACCAAACTCGTCCATCATGCGCAGCAGGCTGCGTGCGCCCACCGAATTGCAGGCGGTTTGGGCATACAAATCGCCAATCGTCTCATCCGGTGTGCGCACATTGGCCCGAATAATTTTGAACAGCTCGTGGTTTGGTTCACCGCCCTCAAACAACTTGGTGATCGGCACGCGTAAGCCCTCTTCGTAAACCTCGTGCGCCTCTGCCGAGAGCACGCGCCCGCCGATGTCTGCCGAGTGACAACAATTTGCAAAGTAGCCCACCAGCGTTTCCCCTTTGAACACCGGGTTGAGCACGGTGAAGTCGTTCATCTGCCCAGCGGTCTGCCACGGGTCGTTGGTGATGAGCACATCGCCGAGGTGCAGTGCTTGGGGTGGATAGGCTGCCAGAAAATGGCGCACGCCGGTCGCCATCGGGTTGATGTGGCCGGGTGTGCCGGTGAGCGATTGCGCGATCATGTAGCCACGCGTGTCGAAGGCGGCGCAAGCCAAATCTTGCGATTCGCGCACGATGGTGCTGAAGGCGGTGCGCATCAGCGCCACCTGTTGCTCGTTGGCAATCGAAAGCAGGCGGTTCCACAGGACTTCGGTGGTGATGGGATCGAGGGTCATTATTTAGTAGACCTCTTGCAAAAGTAGGGGCGTAGCATGCTACGCCCCTACGAACGCTGCGTGCGAATGGACTTTTGCAAGAGGTCTAGTGAATGATCGTTTCGTTTTGATTGAGTTCGACAACCAAATTGTGATGCCCGTCTATGTGACACGGCGCACCGGGGCCGATAACGACCGTAGACTCGCGTTCCTCCACGATGGCGGGGCCGGTGAAGGCGCTGCCGGGCGCGAGACGATAGCGGTCGTAGATAGGTGTGGGCACAAAGCCGTTGGCCTCCGGGAAGTAGGCGGGACGATGACCTTTGACCGCAGCGCTGGCGCTGCTGATGGCGGGTGTATTGATTTGCAATTGCACTTGCGGGTTTGGCCCGCTAGAAACTACGCGCCAGTTCAAGACCTCGATGGCGACGGGTGGGCCGAGGCGCTCGTAGAGTTCACGATACACGCGCTGAAACTCGGCTGTGAGCACGGGCGTGTGTGATTCGCCCAACATGCCTGCGGGCAACGGCACGCGGATTTCGTGGCCTTGCCCCACGTAGCGCATGTCGGCCTCGCGGCGGTGCGTTACGGATGCGCTGGGCACGCCCGAGGCAACCAACAGCGCATGGCCTTCTGCCTCCATTTCCGCAAGCAAAGCGTTGGCGCGAGGCCAATCCAACAGAGCCAGCGGCGCACGCCACGAGCGCACAAAGTCGAAAGCGATGGGCGCGACGAGGAAGCCGACTGTGCTCATCACACCTGCGCCGAAGGGCACCAGCAGCGTGGGCGAGCCAAGCGCTTTGGCGATGCGATAGGCGTGCACTGGCCCCGCGCCGCCGAAGGCGAACACGGGTAGGCGCGAGGGGTCTTTGCCGCGTTCGAGGGCATGCACACGGGCGGCGTTGGCCATGTTCTCGTTGGCGATGCGATGAATGCCCCAGGCGGCCTCCTCAATGGAGACGTCAGTGGGTGTGGCGATGTATTGCTGAATTGCTTGGCGTGCGCGTTCCACATCCAGCGGCATGCGCCCACCCAAAAAGTAGCCGGGTTCCAGGTAGCCCAGCACCAGATCAGCATCCGTTACGGTGGGTTGGGTGCCGCCGCGCGCGTAGCAGGCTGGGCCAGGGGCCGACCCCGCCGAGTCTGGCCCGACCTTCAGCAAGCCCATTGCATCCACCCGCGCAATCGAACCGCCGCCGGTGCCAATTTCAATCATCTCGATCACCGGAATTTTGATGGGCAGGCCGGAGCCTTTTTTGAAGCGATAGATGCGGTCTACCTCGAAGTCGTGGGCGACGAGCGGGCGGCCTTCATCGATGACGCAT
>JAYTNY010000178.1:0-8451 GCA_043748055.1 Roseobacter sp. | reverse complement strand
ATAGCGCGTCAGAGCCACGCCCTGCCGCGCCAATCCCAAAATCACCACGCGTTTGTTTTGCCAGTTCATCATTTCGCTTAACCCCCGACCCCTAAAGGGGAGTCTCCGAGCTATTCTGCAAGTTCCTTGATAGGCTCTATCTAACCCAAATGCAGAGCTTATAGAATTTCTCAACGACTCCCCTTTAAGGGTCGGGGGTTCCGATCTTCACTTCAACATCCCCGTCACCGCATCCACCACCGGCGGGTTGCCAAACAGGGCCAAGCCCACGCCCACCATGCCCGCAATAATCCCAATCAGCCAGAAGCGCTGCACAATCTGCGGCTCGCTCCAACCCAGCAACACAAAATGGTTGTGCAACGGCGACATCTTGAAAAAGCGTTTTCCTTCCCCAAATTTTTTCTTCGTCTGCTTAAAGTAGCTCACTTGAATAATCACGCTCAGCGCCTCGGCCACCGGCACAATCGCAATCACCGGCAGCAGCAGCCACTGCCCAGTCATCAACGCAATCACGCCCAGCATCGCGCCCAGGCTCTCGCTGCCCAAACCACCCATAATCACTTGGGCCGGATGCACGTTGAACCACAAGAACCCCAACAGCGCGCCCACCATCACCATGCACAACATGGTCAAAAACACCTGGCCCTGCAAATACGCCACCACGCCATACGCGGCGTAACACACCAAACAAATCAGTGCAGCCAGGCCATCCAGGCCGTCGGTCATGTTCACAGCGTTGGCTGTGGCATGAATAATGAACACCGCAATCGGAATCCAAATAATGCCCAGCTCAATGGGTTGGGCCAAACCCGGTATGCCCAAGCGGTTGATGCCAAAGCCCACGTTCATCACCAACGCCGCAGTGACGGCAATGCCCAACTGAATGATCGCCTTCGTCCGCCCACGCATCCCTTCGCCACGCCGCACGCCACGCACGCCCATGTAATCGTCTATGGCCCCAAACAGCGCAAAGCTCACCATCACCAGCATCGGAATCGCCATCGAGCGGCCCACCAACACCACGCCGCCAAAATCGGGCACAACACGGGCCCCGATGCGCGAGTACAAATACATCGCCACAATTAACACCACGACCGTGACCACAAACACTACCCCGCCCATCGTCGGCGTACCCATCTTGGACATGTGGCTCTGCGGCCCGTCAATGCGAATCTGCTTGCCAAATTTGAACCGTTTGAGCAGCGCAATCACCGGCCTGCCCAACAGCACCGCCAGCGCAAATGCCACGCCGCCCATCAACAAAGAAGTGCCCATGCCAAGCTGCGAATGGCGAGTGACGAATGACGAGTGACTTTGTTCGCCACTCGCCATTCGTCATTCGTCACTCGTCATTCCTCCCAGTCCTTCCACAATCTCTTCCATCCTCATCCCCCGCGAGCCTTTCACTAAGATGGCACTGCGCTGCGTCACAATCTCACTCAGCACATCCAACGCCTCGGTGTTGTTCGCCACCACAAACACATGGCTCTTGTCTAGGCCACATTCGATGGCGCTCTGCGCAATCCATTTGGCGCGCTGACCCACCGCCACCACAAAATTGACAACGAGGGCGGCCCGGCAGCCTACTTCCTCGTGTTCATCTCGCTCTGCGCTGCCCAGCTCCAACATGTCGCCCAGCACGGCAATCCGTGGCTTAATCTCCAGGTCTTTCAACAGGTTCAACGCCGCAATCGTGCTTTCAGCACTGGCGTTATACGTATCGTCAATCACCAACGAATCGAACGGGCCTTTGGCTACAACCAAGCGCAGTTGTTCGGGGGTGGCGCTCATCAGGCCTTCCACAATTTCGCCCATGCCCATGCCCTCAGCTAAGCCAACCGCAGCGGCACGCAACACCGTTTGCGCGCTGTGCGCACCCAACAGCGGCACGCGCACCAATTGCGCCGCACCCTGTGCGCCTTGCTTGTGCCGCAGCACCATCGATATACCCTCTAATCCATGGCTCTCAATATTCTCGGCCCACACATCCGCCCGCGAACTTAAGCCGCAACTGATGACCCGCGCACGGCTCACCTTGCGCATATCGCGCACGCGCTCGTCGTCATCGTTCAAAACCGCCACCCCTTCTGCGGGCAAGGCCTCAATCAGTTCGCTCTTGGCCAGCGCAATGTTGTCTATCGTGCCCAGCTTCTCCAAATGCACCGGCCCCACGTTCGTCACCACGCCCACCTGGGGTTTGGCCCACTGGCAATAGCTGGTGATCTCGCCCAAGCGATCCATGCCCATCTCAATCACGGCGACCTCATGTTCGGGCATCAGCCGCAACAGCGTCAGCGGCACGCCAATGCCATTGTTCAAATTGCCCTCGCTCTTCAGCACGTTGTAGCGCACGCTTAAAACCTGGCTGATGAGTTCTTTGGTCGAGGTCTTGCCGATGCTGCCCGTCACGCCAATCACCCGCAGCTTGGCAAACTTGCTCCGCCAAAATGTCGCAATCTTTTGCAGCGCCGCTTCGGTGGAATCAACACGGATCAGCAACGGCACACCCGCATCGTAGGGGCGCAGCAATGCTGCGCCCCTACCCATGTTTCGTGTGTCCATCATCACGGCTTGGGTGGATTGCACAATCGCCGGGTCAAGCTCATCCTCCACCAACGTCGCAATAGCCCCACGCCCCAACGCCTGGCCCACATGCTTGTGCCCATCTGTGCGTTCGCCCTTAAACGCTACAAACACATCGCCCCGCGTCGCCTCGCGCGAATCTATCGAAAAATCCGCAACGTACGACGCAGCCAACGATTCAAGTCGTTGGCCCGTCAAGGCTTCCAGCACATCGGCTAAGGTCAACATGTATAAAGTGATTGGGGATTAGGGATTGGTGATGCACCAATCCCTAATCCCCAATCACGGCTCTTCACTCGGCGCTATCCCCAAATCTTGCACCGCCCGCTCGGCCACATCATGAAACACCGGCACGGTCGTATCCGCCGCCCAGCGCGAGGTCTTGGGCTGGTCGAATTTCACCAGAATCGTGATGCGCGGCTGCTCGGCGGGAACCATGCCTACATACGTCACAAACGTCGTGTCTTGAAACTTGCCGGTCTCGTCAGTCCAATCGGCCGTGCCGGTTTTGCCCGCTACGCTATAGCCATCCAACAACGCCTTTTTAGTGGCGCGGAAGGTGGCCTTGCGCATCAATTCGCGCAATGTCTTCGCCGTCTCAGGCGAGATCACCTGCTGCACCCGCACAATTTGGCGGTTTGTAATCGCTGTTTGGCCGTTGTTCGTGTGCCGCCACTGCTGCACCATGTAGGGCTGCACCAACACGCCATCGTTGGCAATGGCGTTCACCGCAGCCAACACTTGCAGCGGTGTGGCGGTCATACCCTGCCCATAGCTGTTGGTCGCCAGGTCGCTCTTCGACCATTTCACGCTGGATGGCGTGCGCAGGTTGCCATCTTGTTCACCCGCCAAATCCACACCGGTCTTGGCCCCCATGCCAAACTTGCGAAAGGTGCCATAGAACATCTCCGGCCCCATCTGCTTCGCAATCTTGGCCGCCACCACGTTCAGCGAGAGGCGCAACATTTCTTCCAGGTTCACCACCCCGTGCCCAGCTCTGTCGCTGTTGTAAATAGATGTGCCACCCACGTTGAGCTTCACTTCATCCTGAAACAGCGTGCTGGGCGTTATCACCCCGCGATCCAAAGCACCCGCCACCGTCAGCACCTTAATCACCGAGCCAGGCTCGTACAGCGAAGTTACCGCTGGATCAAACAACTTCGCGCCCGGCTGGTTCGCCACTTCTAAAGCGCGGTTGGGGTCGTAGCCCGGCGATGACGCCAGCGCCAAAATCGCGCCGGTCTTTGTGTCCATCACAATAATGCTGCCGCCCTTCGGGCCATACTCTTGCATGGCCTGCGCCAGCCGATCTTCCACATAGCGTTGCAGGCTCATATCCAGCGTCAGCACCAAATCCGCACCCGCCAACGTCAGCGTAATGCCGGTCAGGTTCATCCGCCCCAGCGCCGTCACCTTGCCCGGCTCGGCATCCAACGATTGGTTGTAATAGCCCTCCACGCCGGAATAGCCCTTCGGCTGCAAGTTCACAAAGCCCAACACGTTACCCGCCAGCTTGCCTTGCGGATACGTCCGCGCCCAATAGTCATCGGTGTTCAAACCCGCCAGCCCGCGTTCGCCCAGCGTGTGCACAATCTGGTTTGTGGTTGTGGGTGGCACGCCGAAATACAACACCGATGAAAGCGTGGGCGAGAGCTGCTGTGAATCCCGCACCATCGCCTCGATGCGGCTATGCACCACCTCAACCGGCTCACGCTGATAAATGGATGCGATGATGTTGGCGACGCCTAGCGTGTCGGTAATTTCTTTAGTTTGCACCCGCAAGATATAGGCGTAGTGGCTCACCGCCAGCACATTGCCGCTGCGGTCAAAAATGGTGCCGCGCGCGCCCAGCAAGCCTTGCCGCCGCGTTTGCTGCACATTCAGTTGCGCTGCGTAATCCCCAGATTGCGCCAACACCTGCACCCGCACCGTGCGCAGCGTAATAGCCACCATCGCCAAAACCAGGGCAATAAGCAGGCCGGTGAGTCGGGATTTGGAAAGCATCTTAGGGATTAGGGATTAGGGATTAGGGATTAGGGATTAGGGATTGGTGACTCATTCACCAATCCCTAATCCCCAATCACTCTGTAATTACAACTGTTGCTGTTACGGTTACCAAATACTCGGTCTTGTCGGGCGGGCGGAAACCGGCTTGGCGGGCGCGTTGTTCCATGCTTTGTTGCGCCGTCACCTCGCCAATCTGCGTCCACATTCGGTTCACTTCGTCCGTCGTCTCGTTGTTCTTTGCGCTCATTCGGTCCAGCTCTTCGTTCAGAATCGCGGTGCGCGTGTTAATCGTCAGCCAGGCCACGATCAACCCTGCCAACACCACACCGCTGCACACCGCCAACACAATCGCCAGCCCGTCGCTCACGTGCAGGTTACGCAGCGCATTTCGCAGTCGTCTCAACATTCAGATTCTTTCCGCCACCCGCAGCTTCGCGCTGCGCGCCCTCGGGTTCGCCGCCAGCTCGGCCTCACCCGCCGTCGTCGGCTCTTTGGTGATGAGCCTGAGCCGCGCCCTACGCTCCACCTGATCGGCCCCAAACCCCGGCTGGGCCAGCACCTCGCGGGCTTCATCCCGAAACACGTTCTTCACAATCCGGTCTTCCAACGAGTGGAACGTAATCACCGCGATGCGCCCACCCGGCTTCAACACCTCAATCAACTTCGGCAGTGCGTCTCGCAGCCGCCGCAACTCATCGTTCACCGCAATCCGCAAAGCCTGGAACACCATGGTGGCCGGGTGTATGCGCGTCTTGCGGTCTGCCCGCGCCATACCCGCCACTACCTCGCGCAGTTGGTGGGTGGTTTTGATGGGCCGAGCGGCCCATATAGCTTCTGCCACCCGCCGCGCATTTTGCACTTCGCCATACTCGCGCAAAATCATCATCAGTCCATCCACATCCAACGCATCTATTAACTCAGCTGCGCTTTGCCCACGTCTCTGGTCAAACCGCATGTCCAGCGCCCCCTCGCGCATAAACGAGAACCCGCGCACCGCCGTGTCCAATTGATTCGACGACAACCCCAGATCGGCCAGCACCCCATCCAGCGGCACAAACCCCAACTGCTGCGCCAACACAGGCGTTTCATCCAGCCAACATTGCCGCACCACGCTGCGCTCACCAAACTGGGCCAGTTTCTCGCTGGCTGCTTCGATGGCGCTCGTGTCCGCATCCGTGCTGAGCACCCGCGCCCCTGCCTGCAACAACCCGCTGGTGTGCCCTGCCCCACCCAACGTCGCATCCAGAAAACGTTTGCCCACGCTGGGCTGCAACGCCGCCAACACTTCATCAAACAAAACGGGGATGTGCATTTCTGGCTTAAAGCTTAAAGCTTTAAGCTTTAAGCCAATGACTAAATTCCCAGCTTCGCCCAAATGTGCTTCTGCGTCGCCGCGTCTTGCACTTCGGCTTTGGCCTTCTCCCAGTTTTCCGGGCTCCAGATTTCGATGAACTTGCCCACCCCCAGCACCACAACATCTTTCTGTATTTCGGCGTGGGTTCGTAAATGTTCTGGCAGCAACACGCGGCCTTGCTTGTCCATCTCGTTCACGGCAGCGTTTACATACAGCAAACGCCGCAGCGTGGCTGCCTCCTGGCCGATTATCTGCAACGCATCCACTTTCTCGGCCAGCTTCTCAAACTCCGGCAAGGCATACACCAACAGATATTTGTCCGTGCCCGCCGTCATCGCCACGCCGCGTTCCAAATCAACCCGAAACCGCGCTGGCAGCGCCAGCCGGTTCTTGTCGTCCAGGGTGTGACTGTATTGGCCGATGAACATTATTTCCCCACTTTCTCCCACTTTACCCCAAACACTATACATTTTTCGCAAAGATATGGCAAGTGGATAGCCTGTGGATTAGCTGTGGGTTTGATATTCCCGGAAAAACAACATGTCCGGCTTCTTGCGAAGCCGGACATGATCGACAAATGCCCCCTCCCCAGCCCTCCCCCGTAAATCGGAATTTACGAGGGAGGGAGCCGCAGTTCCCCTCTCCCAAAGGGAGAGGGGTCGCATTTGATGCGCGGGGTGAGGGCTACGGAGTGCATTTAGAACTTAGCGCTACAAAATGCGCGTATACCGCCCCACCGCGCAACTGCCAAACTGAAAAGCCTGGCGCGGGGTCTGCGTTCGTAACTGCGCAAACGCGCGCTGCGTCATGTCGTCCATCGGCACATACAGCACGGCCCGCAGATGGTTGTCCAGAATCTCGTTGGTAATGGCTTCGGTGTGCAACACGCGCAAGGTGCCGAATGCGCTATCCAGCGTGCTGGTATGTGGCGGCATAGGCATACCGTTCAACCCATCAGCGGTCTGCCACATCGCCTCAAAATCGGGCAGCGCACGCAGGGCTTCCAGCAATTGGGCATAGCGCGGCTCGTGAATATGCGGCTGCGAGACCAGCCGGAAGTAATACACGTTCCACAGGGCCACCCCAGCCCAACTGTCGCGCCAGGTCTCGCGGGCGTTCATGTGCGGGTCGAACAAGAAGCGCAGCACGTTTGGCCCGCCGCTTTCGTAAGCGCAGTTGTCCAGCAGCGTCGTCGGCAGGTTCAACATAGCCAGCAGGTAGGCATTGCACGAGTGCAAGTCCATCAGGCTGTTGGTAATGAGCGCTGGATAGTCCATGTGCTCATAGAAGCGATGAGCGATGCGGTAATGCTCGCCCGTGTTCAGTGGTGCATCCGGCGAGAGGCCCGCCGCCACTACAAACTCGCGCTCGGCCAGCCCGCTGAGGCCAAACGCCTGCGCCAACAGCGACACGGTTTTGCGGTCTAGCACCGCTTTGTCGCCGTTCTCCACATCAATAATGGTGCGTTCGGGCACGCCGCTTTTGCCCTCGAGCTGGTTGCGGCTGAACTTGCGGCGCTCGCGCAGTTCCCGCACGCGCTTGCCAAAGCTGCGCTTGCGCTTCCCCTCAAAATCCGAGACCCGTAGCAGTGTGTCGCCAATCGCGTTTCCAATTGCGGTCATCATGAGCTTGAAACCCCCATTTCATAGTTCTATTGATCTACCGATCTGTTTGTAATTCCAGCCCGTTGACTGAGCGTTGACTGATTGACCTTTTTGAGTCATTGCTTTAGGGACGACATCCCTTGTAGGGATGTCGTCCCTGATAACCAATTGGGATAGGCTCTAAACACATACAATCTCCGTTATGAGCATCCAAAGTATTCAAGTCATCGGGCCGCGTTTGCCCGCTTCTGATGGGGTTCTGACCCCCCAAGCCCTGAGTTTTATTGAGGCGCTGCACCGCGCCTTTAACCCAACCCGCGAACTGCTGTTGCAACGCCGCACCGAACGCACCGCGCAATTAGCCAACGGCCAATTGCCAAATTTCCTGCCCGAAACAGCCTGGATCCGCGAGGGCAACTGGCGTGTGGCCCCTACCCCGCCCGATCTGCAAAACCGCCGCGTCGAAATTACCGGCCCCGCCGAGCGCAAGATGATGATTAACGCGCTAAACAGCGGCGCAAAAATGTTTATGGCCGATCTGGAAGATGCCAACAGCCCAACCTGGGGAAACGCGGTGGAAGGCCAGCTCAACCTGATGGACGCCGTGCGCAAGCAAATTGCGTTTACCAGCCCGGAAGGCAAGGCCTACCGCCTCAACCCCGACCCAACCAAAGTTGCCACGCTGCTGGTGCGCCCGCGCGGCTGGCACATGACCGAGAAGCATGTACATGTAGATGGTGCGCCGATTAGCGCCAGTTTGTTCGATTTTGGTTTGTATTTCTTTCACAACGCCCAAGAGTTAATGGCGCGTGGCAGCGGGCCGTACTTCTATTTGCCCAAGATGGAAAGCCACCGCGAGGCGCGTTTGTGGAACGATGTGTTCAACATGGCCCAGGACTTGCT
>JAYTNY010000177.1:0-6657 GCA_043748055.1 Roseobacter sp. | reverse complement strand
ACCCCAGCTGAGTTTGAAGCACAATGGCGCGGGCAGCGCCCTTAATTTCTCTCTTAGCTTCTGCTCTTTTTTGTCCAACGTTCGGGGCGCACTTCATTGTCCTTCGCCCACTTTAACTTTGGCTATCCGTTTTCTCTCTTAGCTACGTGTCCAATTTTGGGGGCGCATTTCAGAGATTGCTGATGCGCTTTCGCTTAGCAAGAAGTACATCGAACATCATCTTCGCAATCTGTAGTTGCATCTCGGCCAGCGGGGCATGCACGGTGAGCACGGTCTTGTTAGCCACGTTGTCTATGCCCAAAATGTGGGCGCACTTGGTTTTAAGCTGGCCCATCGCATCGCCCGCCACCTCGGGCACGGTGATGGTGAACAAATAAATCGGCTCCAACACCTACCGCACGCCCTTGTTGTGCAAGAAACTGTAGTCTTGTGAAGGATTTTGGCTAATTCTTGCCACTGTTGTGTACATGGGTTGTTACGCATCTTTATTTTACGAACCCAATATTTTCTAAGATACAGGAGAAATTTCATGCACACATCGCCCGCTCAGCGATCTGGCAGCACGAGGAACGTATTCGTACGTCCCATCGTCGCTCTGTCAGTTGCGCTCTTTTCGGTGGCCGTTGCCACACCCACGCTTTCATCCGTCATGGCTGCCCCCGCACAGGCTGGGCGTACGCCGCTCATCATTACATTGCCTGCCCGGGGCCGTGCCGAGGTCTTGGTCGGCGGCTTTTGTCTCAATCGCGGTTTGCCCTTCCCCGGAGAAGTCCTTAACTTCAGCGAAGCCGCCCCCGATGAAGTGCAAGCCGCCATCGGTTATGCGCTCGATGAAGGCCTCAAGAAAGAAGATTTGTATGGCTATCAGCTTGGCATTTGGAGCCTGGTGAATGGCCCCAACCCGCGTGGGTTTGCACGCAATGCAAAAGACACCCGCACGGCTGCCACCCTGGCAGGTGCCGTAAAAAAAGCACCAAACGCTGCGGCTGTTCCTGCGGATGTAGTTGCTTTGGGCGATGCCGTAAAGTCCGGAGCGGTGCAAGCCACCGTGCTGGGCTTCCGCGAAGCCGCCGGTTTTGGTGATTTTTACGGCAATGGCACCTTGCGCCTCATCAACACCACCGATAAAGATATTCGCCTGGCACTTCCCTATGGGTCGCGCTTTAAGGATGAATTTACGACCGGCGTGCAAACCATGGCCATCTTCCCACTCGTCGAGGAAGTCGCCATTGAAGCGCCGCTGGTTGGCCCAACTGGCCCGGCGGGTGCAACTGGCCCCGCAGGCGCGGTTGGCCCCAAAGGAGACACCGGCGCAGCAGGCGCACAAGGCACGCAAGGTGATGTAGGCCCGGCGGGTGCCGTTGGCCCCATCGGCCCCGCAGGCGCAAAGGGTGATACAGGCCCAGCAGGCGCACAAGGCCCGCAAGGTGATGTTGGCCCGGCGGGTGCTGTTGGCCCCATTGGCCCGGCAGGCGCAAAAGGCGATGCGGGCGCACAAGGCCCCAAAGGAGATACAGGCGAAACCGGCCCCAAAGGCGATGTCGGCCCATCCGGGGCTGCGGGCCTAAGTTGCTGGGACACCAATGGCAATGGCAAAGCCGACGCCAAAGAAGATGTAAACGGCGACAAGAAGGTGGATGGTTTGGATTGCGTTGGTCCAACCGGCTCAACCGGTTCGGCAGGCCCGGTGGGCGCAGTAGGCCCGGTGGGTCCTGCGGGCCTCAAGGGCGACACAGGCGCGCCGGGTGCAGCAGGCCCCGCCGGTGTATCTGGCCCGGCTGGCTCCGCTGGCCTAAGTTGCTGGGACACCAACGGCAACAGCAAAGCCGACGCCAAAGAAGATGTAAACGGCGACAAGAAGGTGGATGCACTGGATTGCGCGGGCCCGCAAGGTGCGGCTGGCTCAGTTGGCCCAGCCGGTGCGGTTGGCCCCACAGGTGACACAGGCCCAATCGGCCCCGTTGGTTTGCCCGGTGCAACTGGCACCAAGGGTGACATAGGCCCGGCGGGTGCAGCAGGCGCAAAAGGCGATGCAGGCCCGACTGGCATGGCTGGCTCAGTTGGCCCGAAAGGCGATAAGGGCGATGCAGGCCCCGCTGGTATTGTGGATGTGCTGTATGTGACCAAAACCACGGCACTAGATGCCACGATGGTGAAAGAGATTGAGGCCATTTGCCCCGCCGATAGCAAAGTGATTGGTGGCGGTGCGCAAGTGACCAGCACAGTGGGCGTGGCGACGATTCTGGTGCCGCTCACAGCCGGTGCGCCCATCTCCATCTCGCGCGATACACGCATTACGTTGCAAGAGACCTTCCCGCTGCCCGACAAGGGCTGGCATATCACCGCAGTCTCGCAAAGTGCTTGCAACTGCGAGAAATATGCGTGGCAGGTGACAGCGTGGGCGGTGTGTTTGCAACTGCCGAAGCAATAACTCCGTTTCGCGTGACCCTGTGCAGCAAAGTGCCTGACAATTCAAATATTGTCAGGCACTTTTAATTTATTACTTTATCGCACACCATGAATCCTCTCAAAGCCTCTCTAGCACCAGCGCAAGCCCTAGCGCGGCCTCGCCTGATTCGGCGGATGCGGTTGGCGCTGGGCAACGGGCATCTTCTCATCGTTGCGCCAGCGGGCTTTGGCAAGAGCACGCTGTTGCGTGCGCTGCTGTTGCAGCAACAAAACGCACAACTCATCCAAATGACGATTGCCGATGCCGACGTGGCGCAATTACAAGCGCGGGTGCAACCCCTCTTGATCGAGGGCGTAACGGTGCTTCTGGATGATGTGCATCACCTGCACGAGGCCAGCGAGGCATTGGCCTGGCTGAACGAGCAAATAGCCTCGCCCAATAGTCGCTTTGTGTTGTGTGGGCGCATGTCGCCGGATGCGTCTTGGCTGCGGCGCTTTGCGATTTTTGATGCCGACCAACTTGCATTTTCATCCGCCGAGGCTGCGGCGTTGTTGTCGGGGTTGGGTGGCTTGCCAAGAGGAGCGATTGAAGGTTGGCGCGCCCGCACACGCGGTTGGCCGCTCGTGCTTTCGCTGCTGGGGCGGCAGTTACGCGAGCTGGGCGATGCCTCGCAGGTGAGCCTGTTGCGCGGGGCCGGGCAGTTGAACGACGATGAGTTACTAAGTTACTTGGCTGAGCGCATGATTCGCCTGTTGCCGCGCGAGTTGTTCGCGTTTATGCAGGCTATTGCGCTGCCGTTGCGCTTTAACGATGCGTTGGCCGCAACGATGCTCAATGTGCCGATCTCGCAAGCCAGCAGTTGGCGGGCTGAGTTACAACAGCGCAATTTGTTTATTGAACCCGCCGAACAAACTGGCTGGTTTAAGGTTCACGACTTTGTACATGAGTTTTTATTGGCGCGTGCAAAACGCCAGTTGCCTGCAAAGTTTCACCATTATTTTGAGCAGATAACACATTGGTTTGAGTTGCAAGGCGATATGCCCAATGCCATAGAACACGCGTTGCTGGCCGAGGCGTATGAACGTGCCAGCGTGCTGCTGGAAAAATTAGAAGGCCGTTGGCTGTGGGACACCGGGCGCTACCGGACTTACAAACACTGGGTGTTGAGCCTGCCGCGTGAGATGTTGGAGCGCCAGCCCAGACATTTAGCGCGGCTGGGCCGCACGCTGATGGATGTGGATGCGTATGACGAAGCGCGTGTGATTTTGCAAGATGCACTGCACCTGGTGCAGACCCATCCCGATGGCGATTTGCGCGGCTGGGTGAAAGGCACGGTTGCCTTTGGCTATGGGCGCGAGGGCGATGTGAATGCTGCGCTGGCGATGGCAGCCGAGGCGTTGGCCGAACCCGACCTAAGCCTGCAAACGCGCCAGATGTTGCTAAATACGATTGGCAGCAATTTGGTGCAGGTGCATCGCTTATCCGAAGCCAGAGCGTTTTACAAGCAATCGCTGGCGTTGGCACAGCAACTGGATAACCCAACCAACATTTTTCAGGTGCGACACAATCTGGCCGTGGTCATCCATCAACCGCTGGGGCAGTTTGATGAGGCGCGCGATTTGCTACATGGGAACGACGCGTTTTGCGCCGATAAACCCGGTTGGCGCAGCCTGCATCTGTTGGGCTGGGCCGGGTTGCACGAGCAGTTGGGCGAATGGCCTGCGCTGAAAAATGCCATTCTGCAAATGCAACAAGCCGATGCCGAGCTTGAACAAGCCAGCCCCGACCGCGCCTGGGAGTGGTGGTATCTGGCGCTCTATGCCACCGGCACCGGCGACTTTGCCAGCGCGCAAAAATACTTGGACGACATGCACCCCATTGCTCACAAACGCATCGAAGTGTTGGCGTGCGAGGCGTGGGCGCGGGCGTGGCTGTTTCGCCAGCGCGGCCAATATCAAGACTGCATCGAATACGCCGATGAGTTGCAACCGCAGATGACCGATGCGCCGCTGTATCAAGCCGCCATCGGCATCGAGCGTGCGCGCGCGGCGCAGCAGCTTGGACAAGATTGGCTGGCGGTTGCACGCGCCAGCATTCGGCAGCATGCGCAACTGCGGGCACGCCCTTTTTTGTTGCGATGGCGGGCGCTGCTGGCATTGGCTTGCCACGAAGCCAACGACCCGTGCTGGCGCAAGCACGCGCTGGCAACATTGCGTTTATGCGCCAAAGATTCGATGCAGCGCATCTCGATTACACGCGAGCCAGAGTTAGGTGCAAAGTTCTGGGCGCTGTGCCTGGCCGAGGGATTTGAGCTTGACCAAGCCGCCGCAGCCTTAACGGAGATCGGCCAGATTGACCCCGTTGTAGCGTTACTCAGACCTACCAGGTTTCAGAAACCTGGCAGGTCTAGCGACGTACCCCGCCGCGCCGCGAAAACCCTGGCCGCCATCGGCAACGAGCGAGCCATTCCCCCGTTGGGCGAGGCATTAGCGGCTGCGAAAGATGCCGCCAGCAAACGCGACCTGGATTCTGCATTGAACACGCTTGAAAACACGCCGCCGCCGCTGTTAAACATCACACTGATGGGTGACTTCTCTGTGACGCGTGGCGCGAATGCCATCCAACCCAGCGACTGGGAGCGCCCGATTGCGCGCACGTTGTTCCAATACTTTGTTTTGCAGGCGGGCAAAAAACTCACCCGCGACCAGATCATCGAAGACCTGTGGCCGCAGGCCGACCCCGAGGCCGCGCGTGGCACGCTCAAGACTACGCTGAGCCGGATGCGCAAGGCGATTGAGCCGTTCTTGCGCCCCAAGACACCGGCGAGATATTTTTCTGTCGAGGGCGAGGTGTATCGCTTTGGGTTGGAGTATGTGCGGATAGACACGGTTGAGTTTGAGCAGACCGTGCGCGCTGCCTTGGCCGAGGCCGAGCGCCACGATGTGCTTCCGGTGAGCGCTGACCTTGTCGCGCAGCTCCTCCGCTATCAACCCATTTTGCCCGGATTGCAATACCAAGCCTGGACCATTGCGCCGCGCGAACGTTTGCTGGATGTGTATGTGAAAGGCTGTGGTTATGTGGCCCACGCCCGTCTAGACGTGGGCGAATCTGCCGAGGCCGCCCAGTGGGCCGAGCGCGCTATTGCCGCCGCGCCGTGGTCGGAAGAGAGCTATCAAAGCCTCATGCGCGCCCAATCCCGCCAGGGAGACCGCGCACTGGCCCTGCGCACGTATGCCGCCTGCGTAGCCGCCTTGCAGCGCGAGCTGGGTGTGCCGCCCTCGCAATTAACGGAGTGGCTGGGCCAGCGGTTGCGGGCGAGCGAGGCGATCTGAGGAAGTTTGAGTTTGAGTTGGAGGTTTGAGTTTGCACAAACTCCCAACTCAAACTCAAACTTCCTCTCTGGTAACCGTTTGGTAACTGCCCCGCTGTAGCCTGCGCGCGTGAAGCGCAACCCCAGTTTGCCCCGTGCGCCGCGCACCTTTGTCATCCGCGTTTTGGCAGGTGATGAAGCGTCGCAGACGACGATTCACGGCCAGATTAGCGAACCCACCAGCGACGAGGGTTGGCAAGCCACGTTTGCCAGCGCCGATGAGTGCTGGGCATTGATGCGGGGGCGGCTGGCGATCAGGTTGCGCGCAAATGTTTCGCGTTCTTCATCAAGGACGCACGAATAGAAGACAGGAGATATTTAGATGTTCAAACGCTTAATTCATTACACCTTGATCTTGGCTTGCACGACCGCTGTGCTAGCCAGCCAGACCAGCCTGGCTCAAGCCGAGGATCGTATTGCCAGCGTACTTGCCAAAGCTGTGGTGGTCGCTGTGGGCGGCGGTCACACCTGCCTATTAACAACAGGCGGAGGGATGAAGTGTTGGGGAAACAACTATTCCGGCATCTTGGGCGATGGGACTAAGGTGGACAAAATCATACCGGTGGATGTAAGCGGCCTAACCAGTGGGGTCAGCGCTATCGCTACTGGTCACTTGCATACCTGCGCGGTGACGACGGGCGGAGGTGCGAAATGCTGGGGAACCAATACCAGCCGTCAACTAGGAGATGGCACGACCTACAACAAGACCACGCCCGTGGACGTAAGCGGTTTGACCAGCGGGGTCAGCACCATCGCTGCGGGTACCACGCACACCTGCGCACTAGTGGGTCATCTGGGGATAGAGTAGGCTTGAGGGATGCCACGAAAGAGCCGAGAGCCGTTACGGGAATTGACGGAAGAAGAGAGGGAGAAAATG
>JAYTNY010000176.1:0-17548 GCA_043748055.1 Roseobacter sp. | reverse complement strand
CGCGGGGCATGGACGGCTAGGCACGCCAGCAAATTGGCCGCCGCAGCCGAAAGGTGAATGGCTTGCTCGGCATCGTCTACGCAGATGGACACCTGCAAGGGGCCGAGCAGGTTCACATGCAATGCAGCGGGGTTGGCAATCGTTTTCATAGAAGTATCCCGACAAATATTTGCAGATTTTGTCAGTATCTTTGCTTTTCGGCAAGTGAGGGTTGCGGGGTGGGTTCGCACGCAGCCACGTTGCGAAGTTTGGCATCGTCAATACACTTTCGCTCGGTCAGCAACCGAAGTCGCGCTCATACAATTGCGGAAGGCTGGCAACCCTGCCGACTAACCCATAACTTTCCAGCTCATTTCACCCTCGTTGCAGCTTCATCAAACTAAATAGCCACCCCACTGCACACACGACCCTAAAATTCCGAGAATAATTCTGAAACCCAAGGAGATATGTGAACAAAAAACAATTTGTGAAAGTATTTGCTACTACGTTCGCCCTGATGACCACGCTGGTCGTGGCTACACCCAGCCAACTGGTTATGGCGCAGGGGCAGAAGCCGCCCACCAGCACGCCGGTGCCCAAATCCAAATGGGTGACCCAGCCGGTTAAGTTTGGCAAGATCAAGCTGTATGAGCACAGCTCAGGCTGGTTCGACATCAAAGTTCCTGAGAACTGGACCGAGACCGACAACAGCACCGATAACGAGGCCATCGTCTCGTTTGCCGACCCAACCCAGAACGCAGCGGTATTCGTTGATGTTTACGCCAACGACACCGAGCTGAGCAAAGCCGAGATGAGCAAGCAGCTCGATACGTTTGTTCAAAAGAGCTACAAGAAACTGGACAAGTTCAAAGCCAACAAGCCGGAAGTGTTGAAGGATTTGAACGGCTCGGGCCAGGTCTTTCTGTATAAATCCAAACTGGATAACGGCAAAGAAGTGACCATGTATGGCGATGCGTACTTGGAGCAGCACGACAACACGCTAATGACGCTGGTGGTGCTGCTGTTGCCGGAGGAGCAATATCAGACCATTAAGAAGCAAGCCTACGAGATTGTGAACAGCGTGACCGCGCACCCAGAGGCCTACACCGCCCCAACCGCAGACACCGGCAACACCAACACCAGCAGCAGTTTTAGCATGGGCGATCTGACGGACTATGAGCATCCCACCAGCGTCTTCAAGCTAAAAGTGCCGGACGACTGGAAGGAAGTGGACAGCAGCACCGATGGCTTCCCACTGGTTGTGTGGGTGGAACCGAGTGGGCTGGGCGTGATGAGCGCCAGCGCCTCTAAGCTGACCAAAGCGCTGAAAACTGCCGAATTGCAAACCAACATCGTGGCGTTTATCAACGGCTACGCCAAAGGCAACAAGAAAATTAAGGGCGTAAAGATTGGCGATAAGAAAGCCAAAGGCAACGAAGCCGCCGCCAGCTTTACCTTTACCAACGACATTAACGGTGAAACCGTGGAGATGTTTGGCGTGGCAACCGTGAAACAGGACGTCAAGACTGTGTCGTATCTGCTCATCTCGTTGCCACAGGCCGACCTGGAAGGTGTGGGCGACAAACCCACGGAAATTTTCGACAGTTTCTCAGTGGACGGAAGCGCCAGCTTCTAATAAGATTGCGAAGTTCCTGATCGCCTGTCTCCCCCCTGACGGGCGATTGGGAGCTTTTTATTTTCCACATCTCTTGCAAAAGTCTACAAGCGTGGCGCTCGTAGGGGCGTTGCATGCAACGCCCCTACTTTGCAAGCAATTTACTTCTTAATCATGAAAATAGTCATTCTCGGCGCTGGCGTTATGGGCAGCGCTTTTTCTATGCCCTTGACCGACAACGGCCATCAGGTCTCGCTCGTCGGCACCCATCTCGACACCGACATCATCGAAGAGATTCACGAGACGCGCGTGCATCCCGGCTTGCGCACACGCCTGCACGACAATGTAACGCCCTACCCCATCGGCGCATTGGGCCAGCAACTTCAAGATGCTGATCTCGTCGTGTTGGGCGTCAACAGCCATGGCATAGATTGGGCGGCCCAAACGCTTGCGCCCGTTTTGCCAACTGCGGTTCCCATCGTCATGGTTACCAAAGGCTTGCAAGGCGATGGGCACTCGTTGAGCATTCTGCCCGAGGCGCTGCGCAACGGCTTCCCGGCGGCTATGCGCCACAAACTGAATCTAAACGCCATCGGCGGCCCCAGCATTGCAGGCGAGTTGGCCGCCAAGCGCCACACCTGCGTGAATGTGACCGGCAGCGACAAAGCCACGATTGACAAGATCGCCACCATGCTGCGCACGCCGTATTACCATGTATGGACGAATACAGACTTAGTTGGCGTGGAAGTGTGCGTGGCGATGAAGAACCTGTATGCGTTGGCCGTTGGGCTGGTGATTGGGCTTCTGGAAAAGGAAGGCCGCCACGAGAACTCCGCGCAGACGCGGGGCGCTTACATGCACAACCTGGCCGCAGGCCTGTTCGCGCAGGGCTTATACGAGACGGCCTACTTGGTCGAAAAGATGGGCGGCGATGTGAAGACCGTTTACACCTTGCCCGGCGCAGGCGATCTTTACGTCACTTGCCAGGGAGGCCGCAACAGCCGCATGGGCCGCCTGCTAGGCATGGGCATGCCCTACGCCGAGGCCAAAGCCAAGCACATGCCCAACGACAGCGTGGAAGGTGCCATGCTGGCCGTCAGCGTCGGCCCCACCCTAGAAAACATGGTGCGCGAAGGCAAGCTGGATGCCAAGAAAATCCCGCTGTTCTTAACAATGATTGAGATTGTGTGCCACGACGCGCCTGCCCAGGTGCCGTGGGATGCGTTTTTTGCGTGATGGGTTGAAGCTGTGATGCTGAAATGCTGTGATGCTTTAACACATGACAGCATCACAGCATTTCAGCATTCGTTTCTCAATGACCAATGACGACCTGCTCTCCCTCGCCCGCCAAACCATCCAACGCGAAGCTCAAGCCGTTGCAACCATCGCCGACCAGATCAACCAAACCTTTTTGGATGTGGCGCAAATGTTGCTGGCATGCAGCGGGCATGTGCTGGTGGCGGGATCGGGCACCTCGCACGCCACGGCGTTGCGGCTGGCGCATTTGCTTTCGTGCGTGGGCACGCCCGCGCTGTTTATCCATCCGGGCGATGCGCAACACGGCACATCGGGCGCAATCAAAAAAGACGATGGGGTGATTTTGATCTCGCGCGGCGGCGAGACCGACGAGGTGAACAAGCTCGGCGCAATCGCCAAACAGCGTGGCGCAACCGTTGTTGCGTTTACCGAGAAGCCCAATTCAACCGTCGGCCAACTCAGCGACCTAGTGCTGCAAGTACAGTGCGACCCAACTGCCGACATCGCCAATACCATTACCACAGGTGGTTCGCTTGCCATGTCGGCCATGGGCGATGCGTTGTGCGCCGTTCTGTTTCATCTGCGTGGCTACAGCATGGATGAATTTGCGCTGACGCATCCGGGTGGCGCAGTGGGCAAACACATCGCCACAAAAAAATAATGCTCAGCGCCTCACAACAAAACACGAATCTTCTCGAATCGAAAAATTCGTGCAAATTCGTTTGATTCGTGTGGATTCGTGTTCAAACGGCCCTATAGTTCCCCTACCATGACTAAGATCGCATTCATTGGCGCAGGCAGCCTGGGTTTTACCCGTGGGCTGGTGCGCGACCTGCTGACGTTCCCCCTCTTACAAGACGCGACGATTACCCTGATGGACATTGACGCCGAGCGTTTGGACTTTGCTTACAAAGCCTGCCAGCGTATTGTTGAATTAGGCAACTACCCGGCCAAAGTGGAAGCGACCCTGGACCGCGCCGAAGCCTTGAAAGATGCCGACGCCGTCGTCGTCACCATTCTCGCCAGCCCATTAGACGTTTGGCGGCACGACATCGAAATCCCCAAGAAATATGGCGTGGATACCAACATTGGCGACACGCGCGGCCCCAGCGGCGTGTTCCGCGCCTTGCGCACCATGCCCGTCATGATCGGCATCATCAAAGACATGGAGCGCTATTGCCCTGGTGCCATCATGCTGAACTACACCAACCCCATGGTGATGTTGTGCCGCGCCATGCAACGCAGCTCGCATATCCCGTTCGTGGGTCTGTGCCACAGCGTGCAAGGCACCGCCGAAATGTTGGCCGAGTGGATCGGTGCGCCGATGAGTGAGATTACGTATACCTGCGCAGGCATCAACCACCAGGCCTGGTATTTGGACTTTAAGTGGAAGGGCAAAGATGCCTACCCGCTGATTCGTGAGGCCGTAAACAAGCCAGAGATTTACCAGAAAGAGTTGGTGCGCAACGAGATGTTTTTACATCTGGACCACTACGTGACCGAGAGCAGCGGCCACAACAGCGAATACAACGCCTGGTTCCGCAAGCGGCCAGACTTGATCGAGAAGTATTGCATTCACGGCACCAATTGGAACCCCGGTGAATATGCTGCAATTCTGAAGTACTACACCAGCCGCGAGGACACCTGGCGCGAAGACGCCAAACAGTGGCTGACCAAAGACGCGCCCATCAGCTTGACACGCGGCCACGAATACGCCGCCTATATCTTGAACGCCATGAAAGGCGGCGAGATGTTTACGTTTAACGGCAACGTTGAAAATAAAAAGCTGATTACCAATTTGCCCGAGGGCGCATGCGTGGAAGTGCCGATCTATGTGGATCGTGGCGGCTTGCATCCGGTGGGTGTGGGCGATCTGCCGCCGCAACTGGTCGCGCTCAACCACACAAACGTCATGGTCGAGGAGATGGCCGTCGAGGCCTGCCTCACCGGTGACCCGCGCCTCGTCTTCCACGCCATCTTGCACGACCCGCTGACGGCGGCGGTGTGTTCGTTGGCAGAGATTAAGGACATGGTGAACGAGATGTTGAAGATGAACGCACCGCATTTACCAACCTTTAAGCACTTTGAGGTAGGCTAGCCGCCTTGCGTGGTGCGTATTTCGTATTGCGTTGGGCAGCAATAAGCCCAACGCAATACGCAAGACGAAATACGCACCGGCCCTATGAAACCTAACTCTGCAAGTACCGCTTCCACCTCGTCCGCTCGACCCAAACTAAACCCCGCCCTCATCCCCATCTTATTGGTGCAGCTCATCGGTGCCATGGGCTATGGCATCGTCTTCCCGCTGCTGCCATATTACGGCACCCAATTGGGCGCAACGCCGCTCATCAACGGCATTTTGGCCGCGTCTTATGCCTTGTGCGCATTTATCGCTGGCCCTATTCTGGGCCAACTCAGCGATAAATATGGCCGCCGCCCGATTCTTATCATCAGCCTGATTGGCACCGTCATTGGCTTTGTATTTTTGGGCATCGGCGGTTCGCTGTTCATGTTGTTTTTGGGCCGCATTATTGATGGCATCACCGGCGGCAACATTGTGGTGGCCCAGGCCTATGTAAACGATGTGGTGCGGCCCGAAGAGCGCACCCAAACCTTTGGGTTGATGGGGGCTTCGTTTGGTGCGGGCTTTGCGCTTGGCCCGGTGTTGGGCAGTTTGCTCAGCGTCTACGGCTTGTCCGTGCCCATGTATGCCGCCGCCGTGCTGGCAACCATCGCCGCCATCGTCACATACTTCATGCTGCCAGAATCCATCAACAAAAACGCGCCGCTGAAGACGCAGCGCACCGGCGTGTTGGGCCAATTTGCCACCATCGCCGAGGTCTTCACCCGCAAAGAACTGATTCCGTTGTTGCTGTTGTTCACCATCATGACCTTTAGCATGATGTTCTTCTTCTCCTCGTTAGGCCAGTTCATGCAACTGCAAGTGAAAGTGCCCGCCAACCAAGCGGGCTACCCAGCCGCCGCCTTTGGTATCTCCAACATCCTTTTTCAGCTTGTCTTGCTGCGCATAGCCGTAAAGGCATTGGGCGAGCGTAGCCTCATCCCACTTGGATTCATCTCCGTGTTCATCTGCTGCTTTGGCGTTTACCTCACCAACTCATTGTTGCTCACCATGGGCTTCTCACTGTTCATGTCGTTGGGCATGACGCTGCTGCGCCCGGCCATCACCTCACTCATTACCCAAAAGATTGACCCGCGCGAAGGTGGCAAGGTGCTGGGCGTCAATTCCTCTATAGACAGCCTGGCCCAAATCGTCGCGCCCATCGCGGGTGGCTGGTTGATTGAGGCGTTCAACCCCGGCATGCCCAGCTTGTTCGCGGCAGGCTTCGCAGTCATCGGCCTCGCCATCTTCTTTGGCGTGCGGGCCACACTGCCCGCCCGCGCCAATGCCAGGCCCATGGGTGTTGCACCTGTGGCGGGTCGATAGTTCTATCGCGTGAAGCGCTCCGAGCGGTTTGACCGGTAAAATCTCGCCGATGAATTTACGCTCACGCAGTCTTATGCGCCGCATTTTCTCGCGCGAAAATTTAGTTGCGCTACTGCTCGCCCTCATGCTCATCGCCATCCTCATTCTTACCGCCGATAGTTCACCGCAGTGGATTTACCAGGGGTTCTGATTCGGCTGTGACGCTCACGCAACTTTTTGTCTTCGCCGCCATCGGCATTGGCTCGGCCTTGCTGCTCAACAAGCGCAGCCAGCATCGCAGTTGGGTCATGCTGGTGGTCAGCGTGGTGGCGTTGTTTTGGCTGCAACCGGGTAGCCCCATCCGCAACCTCGGCTTCTGGTTGCCATTGGCTTCGCTGGCGCTCACGGCGGTGGTGTGGGCCATCACGCGAACGCAGACAACAGACAACAAACGACAGACGGCAAAAACGGCGCTCGGCATCACGCTGGTGGTTTTGTTGATGGCGCTTCTACGCACCATCGAACTGCCATTTGCATTCCTGGCAGCACAGCCACCCGAACTGTGGGTTGTGTTGATTGGGCTTGGGGTCGTTGTAGCACTGGTGCTAGTCGCCACGCGCTTGCCCGCAAACACGCGCCTGTGGTGGGCATTTGTGCTTGGGTTGATTGCAGCTTTCGTCGTGCTAAAAGCCGAGCCACTCGCGCAAGCCCTCAGCCAAGTTTTGCGCAGCTTAAACCAGCAAAACCCCGCCGAAGCCAACGCCCGCGATCTCAGTTGGCTCGGCTTCAGCTACATCGCCTTTCGCCTTATTCATGTGTTACGCGAGAAACAAAACAACAAGTTACCGGCGATGTCACTGCAAGAGTTCATCGTCTACGTGCTGTTCTTCCCCGCCCTCACCGCTGGCCCCATCGACCGCAGCGACCGCTTCATCAAAGACCTGCGCGCACCGTTTGCACTGGATGAAGCCACAACCACTGAAGCCACGCGCCGCATCCTCATCGGTATCCTCAAGAAATTCGCCCTCGCCGATACGCTCTCGCTCATCGCGCTCAACGAGATCAACGCCGCGCAGTTGCGGCCCGGTGTCTGGGCCTGGGTGGTCGTGTTTGCCTATGCCCTGCGCATCTACTTCGACTTCTCTGGCTACACGGATATTGCGTTGGGCCTGGCCCGCTGGTTTGGCATCAAGCTGCCCGAGAACTTTAATAACCCGTATCTCAAGCCAAACCTAACCCAGTTCTGGAACAACTGGCACATGTCGCTCTCGCAGTGGTTCCGGGCCTACTGGTTCAACCCGCTCACGCGTGCGCTGCGCAAATCTAAATTGCCAATAGCCAATAGCCAATCCTCTATCGTCTTCATCGGCCAAACTAGCACCATGCTGCTGATTGCGCTGTGGCACGGCATCACGCTCAACTTCATCGTCTGGGGCGTATGGCATGCGCTGGGCTTGTTCGTTCACAACCGCTGGGCCGAGTTTGCCAAGACCAAAGGCTGGGCGCAGCCGCGCCGCGCAACAAATTTGTTAGGCACTGCGGCTACATTTGTGTTTGTGTCGCTGGGTTGGGTGTGGTTTGCGCTGCCCAGTATTAATCTTTCGCTGAGTGTATTTAGGCGGTTAGTTGGGTTGTAACTTCAGCAGGTAGCCGCATGCTTTAGCTTGCGTTCCGAAGTATGAGAAACAATTTCAAGAGTCTGGTCACGAGTTGTCGTTACTCGTATTTCAAACGCAGTCTGAAGCCTGCGGCTGCCCGCTGGATGTAATGTAATGAAAACATTTCTACGCATCGCCCTAAAGACGCTGATCTGCTTCATCGTCTTCAATCTCGTCTTCATTTTCACCAACCCGCTGGGTTGGCTGGGCAAGCTCTCGCTCTACAACGCGGTTTACCCAGGCCGACTGCGCCTGCCGTGGGGCGAGAACCCGCAGCACGCCTACAACCTCACCCTCAACAACTTGGATGCGATGTTCGCCTCGCATGAGATCAGCCAACCCAAGCAGAAAGATGAATTTCGCGTTGTGCTCATCGGCGACTCTTCAACGTGGGGCTTTTTGCTAAAGCCCGAAGACACGCTGGCCGCCGACCTGAATGCGCTGCACCTAACCGCAAAAGATGGCCGCAAAGTGCGCGTCTACAACCTCGGCTACCCCGATTTCTCGCTGGCGAAAGACGCGCTGATTCTGAGCCGTGCCATGCGCTACCAGCCGGATTTGGTGGTGTGGTTAGTAACGTTGCGATCATTCCCCCAAGCCTCACAAACAAGCCACGCCTTAATTGCTGATAACACACGAGAAAGTTGCGAAATAGGTTTCACAGAATTAGCACCGCCGGGCTACACCACATGCTCAATGGCAAGCGGAGGTAGTCTTTCTAATCTCAGGCGCAATCTCGCCGATCTCTTCCGTCTGCAACTTTACGGCGTGATGTGGGCCGCGACAGGCATAGACCAGGATTATCCAGAACGATACGAGCCATTGCAAAAAGATTTTGAGAAAGACAACAGCTTCTTCAAGCTAAAACAACCACTTCAAGAAAGCGATCTAGCCTTCGACACCCTCGCCGTAGGCAAACGCCTCGCAGGCAACGTGCCGCTCATCGTCGTCAACGAACCCATGTTCATCAGCGATGGGCAGAACAGCGATGTGCGCTATAACTTCTTCTACCCACGCTGGGTCTACGACCAATATCGCGAGCTGATGCCCAAAATGGCCGCCGAGCAAGGCTGGCGCTACGTGGATTTATGGAATCTCGTGCCACCCGCCGAGTTCACCAACAGCGCTGTTCACCTCACCCCCGCAGGCAGCAAGCTGCTGGCAGCAAGGCTTGCAGAGTCACTCCCATGAACCCACTCACCTTCACCTCATGCCAAGCCCCCATCGCCGAGTTCACGATGCAAGCCGTAACCGATTATCTCGGCGACAAGCTGAACATTGCCACGCGCTACATCAACGAAATAGATTGGCCCGAACGCTTTGTGCAGCTGGATGCCTACCAAATTGACGTGGGTTGGATTTGCAGCACGCCGTATGTGCGCCGAGTAGACGAACTCAAACTCAAACTAGAACTGCTGGCCGCACCCGTAATGGCTGCGCCGCGTTACCAAAACCGCCCAGTATATTTTTCGGATGTCGTCGTGCGCAGCGATAGCCGCTTTCGCACCTTCGATGATTTGCGCGGGGCAACCTGGGCCTATAACGAACCCAGCTCGCATTCGGGCTACCACTGCGTACGGTGGTTTTTGGCCGAGCGCAACTTGGATGGGCGCTTCTTGGGTCAGGTCACGCAATCCGGCGCACATGCCAACTCCCTCAATTTAATTTTGAGCGACGAAGTGGACGCCAGCGCGATTGATGCAACGGTATTAGAGATGCGGCTGGCGCACGAACCTGCGTTGCGCGAGCGCATTCGCGTGATTGACGTGATCGGCCCCAGCCCCATCCCACCCTATGTAATTGGGCAACATGTGCCCGAGGCACTGCGCCAAGCCTTGCGCCATGCGCTAACCCACATGCACGAAGACGCGCAAGGCCAAGCGATTTTGCAGCAAGGTCAACTATCGCGCTTTGCAACCGTAACCGATGCGGACTATGACCGCACCCGCCAGATGTTGCAACGTGCAAGCGATATTGTGTTGTGACAGATTGCCGTAGGGGCTGCTCGGAGACCAGTCCCTACTACGTGGTGCTACGTGGCACGCGTCTGCAACAACCACCGCAGCCGTTGCGGCGCGCTCACCATCGAGGCATACGGCCAGCCTTCTAACACGCGGCCATAAAGCTCAGCCCAGCACGCCGTGATGGCTCGAATATCAAACTGCTGGCTAAGACGCAGCGCGCCCTGGCCTAGCTCGCGCTGCAAATCTCGGTTGCGGCTCAAGCCCAAAATAGCATCGCACAAACCAGTTACGTCTTTGCACAGCACACCCGCACGCTCGCCTGCAAACTCATCCCACCACGCGGCTTGCAGCCCCACATAGGGCTTGGCGCAGGCCAGCGCCTCAATCACTGAAACCGGGTTCACCTCGCTCAGCGAGGGTGTGACGAACACATCGGCAGCGACCAAATATTGGCGCACACGCTGGCGCGGCACCTGGCCCACAAAATGCACGCGCTGGCAAATGGCTACCGTGCGCGCCTCCAAATCAGCTCGGCACACACCATCGCCCACCACCAACCAATGAGCCTCAATGTCAGTGTTTTGTTGGATGGCGCTTTTGAAGGCCTCGGCAAAGGTGATTAAGTTTTTCTCTGGGCTGAGGCGACCCATGTAGAGGAAGACGGTGGCCGCAGGCGAGATGCCAAGCGCGTAGCGCACCGCGTAGCGCACCGCCTCACGCTCGGCAATGCCCCCTGTGCATGTCTCGTCCAGCCGAATGCCATTGCGCACCACTTGAATGTGTTCGCAGCATTCAGGCGCAAGCATGCGCAACCACTTCGCGGTGTCATGCGAAGGGGCTGTTACAAGATCGCTGTTGCGAATGGCGTAAGCAATGACCCGCTGCACATACGTGCGCAAAAACGGCTGCAAGATGCGCGGAAAGTTATTGATGTAGAGATCGTGCCGGGTGTGATTGGTGAAGATGAGTGGCTTGCGATAGCGCCATGCCAAGTTGAGCGCGGCCCACCCCGCAGCCATAGTGGCCTCGTGCATATGAAAGACTTGAAGCGATTGTGCAACCTGCTCGGCAACACCATCAACCCGAAGATTGGCGCGAAAGGGGCTATTGAAGAATGGCACCCCGCGCGTGCGATGCACGCTGCCATCGGATTTAGTAGCCGTGCCGAAGGTGAAGATGTGCGCAGCATGCCCCTGCGCCAACAACTCGCGATGGTGCTCGCTGACGAATGCGCTGACCCCATTGACGACAGGTGGAAAGCTATCGGTGAACTGCCCAACCTGCACGATGACACCTCACTTTTGTATGAGGTTTTAATGGCGCAAGCTGAGCGGGGGATTAAGGTTGTAGGGACGCGTCGGCTCAGAAGCCGCCGCGTCTCTACAGTAGTTCTCTCGCTTTTGCTACGGCCTCGGTGCGGTTGCGCGCATTAAGCTTGCCCAAGATATTGTGAACGTGTCGCTTCACCGTGCCCGGTTCCACCACAATGCGTTGGGCAATCTCGCGGTTGGTTAAGCCCGCCTCAATTAACTTCAACACTTCAATTTCGCGGCGGCTCAGCATCTCGGTTGTCTCAACCGGGGTCGCATCTCCAACAGCGGCGGCCAAGGGTTTCACGCGTTCGCGCAAAAAGTCGGCAAACATATTTAGCAAGGTGGCCTCGGTATGAGTCACAGGATTCATGGCATTCATAGCATTAGATGTCTGTGAGGCTTGTGAAGAAGATAAATTCATACTCATTGCATTCGCACACACGTTCGGCAGATGAAATCATTTAGCGCTTGTGAATCCGCTTCGGACAACACAGCAATAGCGGTTCGCACGCTCTGGTCTGGCTCGGTCTTTAGAAACGCCGCCAATTGTTTATGGTTTGGCTCGGCAGCAACTGCTGGCGCGGATGCAGGTTGTTGCAAGACAGATTGTGCAAGTTGCGTGGCCTGTATCTGGGCGGGCACAGTCGCTTCCGAAGCGGGAGCCAAATTCCCCATCAACCCAGGCCGCAACACCGCCGCTGCCACCATGACCGACAACGTGGCAAACACCGCACCGATGGCTTGCAGAAAAAATGCGGGCCGGGGCTGTTGCTTAGGTTGGGGGGTGCGGGGTGATTGGATACGCGCATGAAGTTTGGCCCATGCGTGAGACGAAGGCTCAGCATGCTCGGTTGAGACATGCAAGCCAGCACGGATCTGGCGTTGCAGTGTGCCCACCATTTGCATCTCGGCAAAGCAGGCTTCGCACCCAGCCACGTGCACCTGCAACAACTCGCGCTCCGATGCGCTCAGCTCGTCGTTCAAATAGTGCGGCAACCATTCACGAGCCTCGTGGCAATTCATGGGCGCACCTCAGTGCTTTGGGTGGGTAGCAAACTAGTGGCGATAACTTCAGCCGTGTTTGTCGTCAGGTGCTTGCGCAACAAATCCAGCGCCTGGCACAACCGAGATTTCACCGTGCCGATGGGGATATTCAGAATCGTCGCAATCTCGGCATACGACAAATCTCGGTAGTAGCGCAGGGCCACCACGGCCCGCAGCTTAGGAGAGAGATGGCTCATGGCTTTCAAAACTTGGTCGGCGGTCTCGGCTTGCTCTTCGTGTGTTCGGCCCGCGTCTGGCAAAGACTCGGCGCGACATTCATCAAACGAAAAGAACAAAAACCGCCTTTTGCGTTTCCAACTCAGGCAATCGTTTACGGTGATGCGATACAGCCAGGTGCTAAAGGCTCCTTTGCTGGCTTGGTATCCAGACAGCGAACGATGCACCTCAAGAAAAACATCTTGAAGCAGGTCATCGGCCTCATCCCGGCTACCCAGCATCACAAACGCAGTCTTAAAGACCAGGTTTTTGAATTGATGAAACAACGCCGCAAAGGCACTGTCGTCACCTGCCAGGCTCCGCCGGATCAAGATCAGCACTTCGCTGTTCTCCATCCTTAGCACACACTCCTACCTAAAAGAACTATACGCGGGTTCGGGGGCGAAAGTTCGATTTTTGGGTTTAGACCCGGATTCCAGGCTTTAGCCGGTTAGTAACGCTACACCTGATCTCGTAACCGGCTAAAGCCTAGAATCCAATATAGCTACCAATTTGCGCGTCTTGCCTGACTTCAGTATCCTCGCAAGGTCTTGTCGCTGCCCCAACCCACCCTTTCCCTGCTGATCGCGCTGCTTGCGTTCGCCATTGTGCCGGTATTGATTACCTGCGGCATTGTGCTGTGGTACGTGCGGCGGCGCGGCAGCAGCCGACGCGAACTGCAAGAGCGCGTGACCGAGATGAAGACCGTGAGCAACGCCGTGCTAAATATTGCCTCGGCCAAGCTGGATGAGGACGAATTGTGCAAACTGGTGCGCGAGCAGGTGGCCCGCTTTGTAGACGCGGATACTTTCCAGATCGGTTTGTTCGAGGGCAAGTATTACGTGCCCAAGCTGCGTTACAACCGAGGCGTTGCACAGCCCAAAGAGCAATTTGATTTGACCGAGTCTGGCGGCTTGTTTGGCTATGTGCGCGAGAGTGGCCGCTGGCTGCTGGTGCGCGACTTTGAAAAAGAGATGAGCATGCTGCCCGCCCAGCCGCGCTACACCAGCAACAACCCGCCGCGCTCGGCGGTGTTTGTGCCGCTCGTCACGGTCAATGGCGTTATCGGTGGCATGGCCGTGCAGTCGGATGTGGTTGGCGCTTACAACGATTCGCACGCACGGTTGCTCAGCATCATCGCCAACCAGGCCGCCAGCTCCATCCAAAATGCCCGCGCCCTGGCCACCGAGCGCGAGCGCGCCCGCCAGTTTGAATTGGTGAGCCAGGTGAGCAGCGACACCGCGCTCATTCTCGATCTGGAATCGCTGTTGCCACGCCTGATCGAAGCCATCCGCTCGGCCTTTGGCTATTACTTCATCGGCATTTTTTTGATTGACGACGACAGCCACCAAGTGATCTGCCGCGCATCTACATCCAACGTGCCGCTGGAAAACACGCGCATGCAAAGCGGCGTGGGGTTGATTGGCGCGTGCATCGCCTCTGGGCAAATTATGACCAGCGCCAACGTGGACGAAGACCCGCGCTATTTGCGCGAGCCAATTTTGCAAAAGACAAAAAGCGAAGCCGTGGTGCCGCTGCTGGTGGCGGGCCAGCCGATTGGCGTGCTGGATTTGCAAAGCACCAAACTGGCTGCATTTGAAGAAAGCGACGCGCGCTTTCTGGAAATTTTGGGGCAACAGGTATCAGTGGCGATTGAAGACGCACGGCTATACGAGGCCGAGCGCGAGCAAGCCTGGCAAAACAACGCACTGCGCCAGGTCGCCGAAATCTCATCGCATGCGGATGATTTGGACGATGCCGTAACCGCCGTGGCGGGTATTGTGCTGAAGCTGAGCAGCGTAGACATGTGTGCCGTGCTAACCACCGACGAACACGCCGAGCAGTTTGTGATTGCCGCGCTAGAAGGGCAACTGTCTGACCATGAGGAATTGAGCGTGGGCGACACGCTGATGCTGGACGATGTGCCTGCGCTGCGGGCCATGCGCGAGCAAGGCCAACCCGTGATGGGGGTAAACAGCGGGCGCTTGAGCCGCCCCGTAGTGGCGTTGCCATTGCTCTCGCAGGGTAAGCTACTGGGCGCGTTGTTGGCCCGTCATAAAGATGGCGAGAGTTTCTCGGCACGGCGCATTGAGATGCTGACGGGCTTAGCCAACCAGGCTGCGCTGGTGTTGGACACCGTGCGCGCCAAAGTGGCGCAGCAAGATGAATCTTGGCTGACGGCGGCGCTGCTGCAAGTGGCCCAGGCCGTAAACCAAAGCGAGAACCTGGGCCAAATTGCCGAGACGATTGCGGGCCTGACGCCGCTGCTGGTGGGCGTGGATGCCTGCGCCATTTTTGCGCGCGAGGGCCACGACACCACGCTGCGCGCCTTGCGCGGTTACGGCTTCTCATCCTCCGCGCAGAACGCCCTCAGCCAAAACGATTTTGCCGTGGCCGCTTGGCGCGAGTGGGTGTTGGCCAAAGACGCTGACCCTATGTTGAGCCGCCTGGAGCTGGAACCCGTGCCACCGCGCGTGGCAGAGAAGCTGGACGCCAAACATTTAGCGGTGCTGCCGCTGATTGTGAAGAGTCAACTCGTTGGCGCGCTAGTCGTCGCGGCGCGCAGCCAATCCCAGTTACCGCACGAGCGGACGTTCCGCATTTTGATGGGGATTGCGCAGCAGACTGCCGTTGCGGTGGAGAGCGCACGCTTGCAGCAAGAAGGTATGGATCGGCAGCGGTTGGATCAGGAGCTTTCGTTTGCGCGGGATATTCAAACCAGCTTCTTGCCCAAGGCCATTCCACAAGTGCCCGGGTGGAGCGTGGCGGCGACGTGGCAAGCGGCCCGCCAAGTGGGCGGCGATTTTTACGATTTTATGGAGATGCCAGATGGCAGCTTTGGCATTGCGATTGCGGATGTGGCCGACAAGGGCGTGCCCGCTGCGTTGTTCATGGCGATGTCGCGCACGTTGACGCGCTCGGTGGCGTTTGAAGGCTATCCACCCGCGGCGTTGCTCAAGCGCGTAAACGGCATTATTTTGGCCGATAGCAACACGGATTTGTTCGTGACTGTGTTCTTTGCGAAGTGGGACCCACGCAGCGGGCAGGTGGAGTACGCAAACGCGGGGCATAACCCGCCGCTTATCTTTCGGGCTACCTCTGTCTCCCCTCTCCTAAGAGGAGAGGGGGCCGATGCTGTTGCCTCCGGCATCGGCATCGGAGGGGTGAGGTCAGACCCCATTCAGCAATTGCCCAACCAGGGCATTGCGTTGGGTGTGCTCAAAGGCATTCCGCTGAAAGACGAGCTGCTGATGTTGGAGGCAGGCGATGTGATGCTGCTGTATACCGATGGCATTACCGACGCGCTAAACGCCGAGAGCGCCGAGTTTGGGTTAGAGCGCTTGATGGACGTGCTGCGCACCACAGCGGCGCTTTCGGCCCAAGAGATTGCGAATGCGATTATGAGCGCGGTGAGTTATTTTGCGGGCAACGAGCCACCGTTTGATGACCAGACGTTGGTGGTGGTGAAGCGCGAAGCGTAGACGTTCCGGTGAAACTTCTCGAACTATGGAATGAGCCACTTTGCTTTTTTCTGGCATCGAAGTTGCTGGCGGACGATACACAACCGGGCGACAACTCGTGAGGACAAGGCAGGCCGCTAAACCTAAAGAAAGTCTTCGACGGGCAACATGGTTCATGTTTTCCACATTCGCATCTATCAGCAAGGTTTTACGAGGATTGCCGCAGCGCCCACGCCTGCGTGATGCGATCCAGAATAATGGCGAGGATGACGATGGCGAGACCAGCCTCAATGCCCTGACCTGTTGCGCTACGGGCCAAGCCCTCGACGGCCTGGAAGCCCAGACCTGCGCCGCCGACCATGCCGGAAATAATCACCATCGCCAACACCATCATGATCATTTGATTTATCGATAGCGCGATGGCGGTGCGGGCCAGCGGCAGTTGCACCTTGACGATAGTTTGCGCACGCGTGCTGCCAAAAGCTTTGGCAGCCTCCACCACATCTGGCGCAACTTGGCGGATGCCCAATTCGGTGAGCTTGATGCCGACCGGTATGGCGTAGAGCACCGAGGCAATCAGCCCCGGCACGCGCCCAATGTTGAACAGCATGATGACCGGCACGAGAAAGACAAACGTGGGCACGGTTTGCAGAAAGTCCAAAATGGGCCGCAGCAACATGCGCACGGTGTTGGATTGCGAGGCCAGCACGCCCACTGGCAGCGCAATCAACAACGTAACAAACATGGTGACGAGGACTTGGCTGAGCGTGTCCATGCTATAGGCCCACATGCCCAGCAACCCCACAACCAACAAACCCACTGCGCACCCAATAGCCAATTGCCAATGGCCAAAGCGATACGCAATAGCACTAATAGAGACGACGACGACGGGCCAGGGCAACATATCGCGCAGAAAGTTGCGCATGGGGTTGAGCAGGTAGATCGTCAAAAAATCGCTAAAGGGGCCGGTGATGACGAACAGGTTATCGCGCATCCAGCGAATGCCTGCGTCTACAGGCTCGCGCATCCCAATTCGCCACTCTTGCGGAAAGGTATCTTGAAAGGCGTAGACGCAGAGCGCAGTTAATAAAACGATGATGACATACGGAACCCACGCAATACGCAAGACGGAGGACACGCCCTGCGTATTGCGTATTGCGTGGGTATTGCGAGTCAAGTCAATCTTGCTCAACGCCTCGCTCAACCTATCCAGCATGATGGCCATGATGACGATGGCGAGACCGGCCTCGAAGGCCGCGCCCACTTGCAAGCGTTGCAACGAGAGATAGACCTCGCGGCCCAAGCCGCCCGCGCCCACCATGGCAGCAATCACAACCATGCCCAGCGCCATCATGATGGTTTGATTGACACCCGCCATAATGTTGGGCAAGGCCAACGGCAGCAACACCTTAAACAGCGTTTGCAGACGCGTGCTGCCAAAGGCGCGGGCGGCCTCCACCGCACTGGGCTGCACCTCGCGGATGCCGAGGTTGGTGAGACGAATGGCGGGCGGGATGGCGTAAATAACCGTGGCGATGACGGCGGGCACGCGCGCCACGCCAAAGAACAAGACGACCGGGATGAGATAAACAAAGGCGGGCATGGTCTGCATGC
>JAYTNY010000175.1:0-3591 GCA_043748055.1 Roseobacter sp. | reverse complement strand
CTCGCTCAAAAAATCGCTGATAGCCTCCTCAAACCGCCGCGCCAGCAAATGGGCATAGCCCTGAAACGGCACCAGCCCCTTTGCCACTATGCCAGTCTTGGTGGGCAAATGAAAGCGATGAATGGCATACAAAAAAAATAGCGCCCGCACGCGCTCATACAAGTTGCTGCGCTGCTTGCGAAAAACTTCCAGCGCGTCGCATTCGCTCAACAACGTTTGCAGCGATGCCGCACGCGCAAATGTATCCAGCGCCTGGTCACGCACGGCGGGGTCGGTGGAGGTGATGAGGTTGGTGAGATGAGACATTTTGTAAATTGTGAATAAGGATTGGTGAATGGTGATTGGCGAACGTCAATCACCATTCACCATTCCCTAATCCCTTCCGGCCAGCAACTCCACCAACTGCGTCAACACCTCGGCGCGGTCTTGGCCGGACAGGGCCAAAGCCAGTTGGGCTTGGGTCAGGCCATACTTCACGCCCAGGTCGTAGCGTTGGCCTTGCACTTCGTGCGCCAAATAGCGTTCGCGTTTTGACAGTTCGTGCAGGACTGGGGAAAGCTGAATCGCGGTTGTACCCGTGTTGGCGCGGGCTTCCAGCAAGCTCATCGCGCCATGCGTCAGCACATGCATGCCAAAGAAACACAGGTAAAAGCCCGCCCGCAAACCCGAGACAATCAATGTTTGCTCGGCCTCAGTTGGGGTGGGTTTCTCTAACACGCTTTCGATGGCGTATAGCCGGGGCTGCCCCTGCACCCGCTTGCCACCCACCGCGCCAAAGTTGGGCAACAAACTTTCGCGGGTGGCCTGCACAGCAGATACGGCGCAATCTTCACGCTCGGCCACTTCCACCAGTTGTTGGGCGCACGCTTTTGCGTCTTTGGTGCGCACCCACAAATGGTCACTTACCGCGTGCAAAAATGGCTCATCGCCCACAAACGGTTTGGCGCACAAGATGGCGTGGCCGTAACCCTTCGCCTCATGCTGTTCCACAAACTGCAAGCGCCGTGCGTGTTCGCCCGCCGCCGCCACATACGCAGCTTGGTCGCCGGGCTGCACCACCACGCACATCTCGGCAATGCCTGCGCTCAAAATTTCTTCCAGCACAATGCACAACGCGGATTTTGCCGCGCCATCGCGGTCAATCAACATTTGCAAGGGTAGGGTGCGCTGGCTTGCGCCCGCTGCGGTAATTACGGCTTTCTTTAATTTCATTGTGCCTCTATGATTTTTCACCACAAAGATCACAAAGAAACACAAAGGACACGAAGAAAAATCTTTGTGATCTTTGTGTTTCTTTGAGTCCTATGTGGTGAAGCGTATTTAGCTGCGCCACTCGCTCAATGTAATCTGCTGATCTTTGAGTGACGCCATCTCTGGGTAACTTTGTTTGCGCCGTTTGTCGGTGCGGGCCATGCGCGCTGCGTCGGCAATCTTTAGCAACGAGGGCGAAAGTTCTAAGGCGCAGATCACGGCGTTGGCATCGCCCAGCGCACCGGCATGCACATTGCCGTGCAGCTTGCCCCACACCAGCACATCGCCCCCGGCAATCAGTTGCGCGCCAGGGTTCACATCACCAATAACCACAATGTGCCCAGGGTGCCGCAACACCTGCCCGCTGCGCACGCGCCGCTTCACCAGCAACCCATCTGTGCCCTCAATCACAAATGGGTCTGTCACGGGTTCTGGCGCTGCTTCAGCCGTCTCCCCTTTTCCCTCTCTCCCCCTCTCCTCATCTTTCAGTGTAGCCTTCACCACCGGCTCCACCAACGTATGCGCCAGCCCTGCCGCGCGCACCTGGGTTTGGGTGATTGGGCTCTCGGAGATGATGGCCCACAAGTCAACCTCGTAGCGCTTTAGCAAAGTCTGTACGCGCTGAATGTCGCCCGCGTCCAGCGCAGCGCCTTTCACGTCCAGCGCCATCTTGCCGCCCTTGAAAAAGTGGGTGTTGGCTTCCAGCTTCTTCTCCAGCTCAAAAAGCTGAGACAGCCACGGCGTGGTCTCGCCGCTAAAGACGATGAGAAGGCCTTGACGCAGGCCTTTGATTGCAATCATGATTTATTCCTGCGTGCCAATGTCTTTTGTAACCTTCTTCAGTTTTTCTTCCGGCACGCCCAGCTTGAAGTATTGATTGATGATGCGTTGCGCCACTGGCGCGGCCACCTGCGACCCTTGCCCGCCATTCCAAATATAAATTGCCAATGCCAACGTCGGATTTTCTGAGGGCGCATAGGCTACAAACCAGGCGTGGGTGGGCTGCACTTTTATGCCCGCATAGCAAATGCCGGTCTCGAATGCCACATCATCACAAAATTCTGCCGTGCCTGTCTTTCCCGAATACTCAAATCCAAAAGGCTCTAATGAAGACTCAAATCCGGTGCCGCGTTTCTCAATGTCCACCACATCCCGCAGGCTTTGCCGCACCAGCGCCATGTGTTCTGGGCTAACCGGCAATTGGCGTATCACTTTTGGCTCAAACTGCTGAACGACTGCGCCGCTAGGATCGCGCACCTCTTTGATGATTTGCGGCTGATACAACGTGCCCCCATTGCCTATTGAGGCAATCACGTTCGCCATTTCCAAAACAGTGGCACCCACATAGCCCTGACCAATGGCGGCGTTGAAGGTATCACCCTGGTACCAAGGGAGGCCCAAGTTGCGCGCTACGTCGTTTTCGGTGGGCACATCTCCCACCACATAAGCCAGCTTCACATCATTTGGCTCGCCGATGCCAAAAGTTTTAGCCCACTTTGAAAGTAAATCCTCGCCCATGCCCTGAATGTTTTCGGTTGCATAGCCGCCTACCGCCTTACGGAAATAAGTGTTGCACGAATTGCGCAATGCATCGGCCACCCGTTGCGGGCCGTGGCTGCCACCCCGCAGACCAATCCAGCAATAAAAATCACGCTTGTCGTTAGAGTCCGGTAATTGAAAGACGCCTGGGTCGTTGATGACGGTTTCCGGGGTAACATAGCCCTCTTCCAACAAAGCGATGGCCGAAATAATTTTGAAGGTAGAACCCGGTGGCGGGGCTTCTTGGGTGGCGTGGTTCAGCAGCGGCTTGTGCAGCGTGTCACTCAGCACTTTGTATTCTGCAATCGTCGGCGCGCCCTTCGTCCACAAGTTGTTGTCAAAGCTAGGCACACTCACCATGCCCAAAATCTCGCCGGTCTGTGGGTTTGTTGCTACTACCGCCGCGCGCTCCGAGCCGCGAATCTCCATGATCGGAATCAGCGCATCCGAGATAATTTTTTGCAGCCGCAGATCCAGCGTTAAATACACGCTGTTGCCATTGGTAGGGCTGATGGCAGTGCCGACAATGCCTTTGACTTCGCCCGAAGCATCGCGAGTCTCTTCGACATTGCCTTTCTTGCCGCGCAAATCCACCTCGGCAATTTTCTCCACACCTGCCCCGCCCACCCGGTCGTTCTCGATGTTGTAAATCTCCGTTGGATATTTGTCCTCAGCCCCCACCGGAATCTTATTGGTGTAGCCCAGCACATGGCTCAACAATTCGCCATACGGATACACCCGCGACCCGGCAGGTTGCACAATCACCCCCGGCATTTGATACGACTGCTCCTGAATAATCAA
>JAYTNY010000174.1:0-10776 GCA_043748055.1 Roseobacter sp. | reverse complement strand
CGGCCACTTGCACTGGGCTGCGCAGAATAACCACATACACCCCAAAGCCGTGATGCGGCTCTAGACCCGGCAACCATTCCGGCGCAACCCCTTGCCTGGCTTTATAGCAGGCCACGTTCCACCCCTGGATGTGTTTGATGTAAAGGGCGTAGTAGTCATTGGGGTGCTTCAGCGGCTCGGCGTCCCACGTAATTAGCGGCGGGGTTGCCCCACGCATGCGCTCGCCCATCAGCGGCGATGTGACGCGCGGCATGTCATACAGAATGCCAGGTGGGATATGAACAGGTGCTTGGGTGGGCGCTGCCGCTGACACAACCCGGGTTACTTTAGGCCGGTTGCCTGCTGCAGAAAGTTGCCTGCATGTTGGCGTTTTTGTAATCAGCCGGGTGGGTGTTTTGGTGAGGGTGCTCTTGACCGTTGCTGTTGAGGTGATGCCTTTCCTCGGCGTTGGCGTTGGTTGCGGCGTGGGTGCGGGTGTTTCGGTGGGGCACGGTGTTGCCGTAGGTGTGGCTGTGGCAGTGGGTGTCGATGTTGACGTAGCGGTGGGTAAAGGCGTTGTTGTCGGCGTATTGGTTGATGTTGTCGTCGGCAGCGGCGTTTCGGTGGGAATTTCAGTGGGTGGTGCAGTGGCTGTCGCGGGCATAGCCGTCTCTGTGGGTGGCGTGTCTGTCGCAGTTGCGGGCACTTGCGTTGGCGTTGGTGCAAGCGTCTGCGTGGCAACATAGAAAACCACTTTTGGCTCAAAAGTCGGTTGCGGCGTCGCTGCTCCTGCACAAGCGGTAAGCAGAGAGATTATGACGACCCAGAGAAACTGCCATTTTCTGGCCGCTTTAGTCACATGATGAACCATTTAGATTTCAGTTCGAGATTCTGTTTCTCTATGTATCTACAAGGGCAAATATCGAACTTGATTTTCGTATTCGCCATCCAAACTGAAATCCAGAATATCTTCAATGTCCTCAATAACTTGCTTGACTGATGAGCCGCTGGGAATAATAAAAACGCCCGGTGTCGAAAGAGTTCTTTTGATTCGAGCCGCTACAAAATCTGGAATGGTGCTTTGATCGTGGGTGAGAACAATCCGCTGCTCTTGCGCAGCCCAAGCTAACACCGTTGGATCATCGCCGCCTGCAATTTCCGTATCTTGTATGCGAATAATGTCCAACTCAGGACGACGACGCTTTAACGCGCGAACGATGACACCACTAAAATTTTCATCGGCAGCAAATCGGATCATGTCAATCTCGCTTTGCTGCTTTGCGTTCTAACAAGCGGTTGCGCCATTGTTGATAGTGCATTGTGCTTGTGATAACGTGACGGACATGCGCAGCTTCGTTTGCGCGCGCAGTCAAGTAAGTCTCAACATCGTCTGTGTTGGATAAATAAAACGCAATCACTGCGTAGACATGACCCAGCGATACCGCCGAAAAGTTTTCGGCAATACTTTCGGGTGTCTCACCGCGCTTATATTCCTCAACAATTGTTTCCAGCGTAACACGTGTGTTACTCACGCGAATAACACCAGAGCTATCTGTCCGTAAAGGAATTGTGGCAATAGGAGATTCGATAATCATGGGTCAATACTCTATACAAGCATCTGGCGCGGGTCAGTTACAACACCACTCACAGCAGTTGCAACGGCTGTCAGCGGGCTGGCTAAGAATGTGCGCCCGCCTTTGCCTTGCCGCCCCTCAAAGTTTCGATTACTGGTGCTTACTGCATACTGTCCGGGCATCAATTCATCGCCGTTCATGGCTATGCACATACTGCATCCTGCCTCGCGCCACTCCGCCCCCGCTTCCTTAAACACGATGTCTAAACCCTCGCGCTCGGCCTGCTTCTTCACTTGCGCCGAACCCGGCACCACCATCACGCGCACATTCGGGTTCACCTTGCGCCCTTTCAACATGCCCGCCGCCAAACGCAGATCGCTGATGCGGCTGTTGGTGCAACTGCCGATGAACACCACGTTTACCGGATGCCCGATCAGCGATTGATTGGGCTGCAAACCCATGTAGCTCAGTGCCTTAATCATGGCGTTGCGCTGGCTTACATCGGCAATCTTGTCGGGGTCGGGCACGCGGTCGGTGATTGACATGCCCATGCCAGGATTGGTGCCATACGTAATCATCGGCTGTAGCGTATTGGCATCCAATGTCAACGTTTGGTCATACGTCGCGCCTTCATCGGTTTTCAACGTTTTGTAATAGGCCAGCTTCTTGTCCCACTCGGCACCCTTCGGCGAAAACTCGCGGTTCGCCACGAACTCGAAGGTTTTCTCATCGGGCGCAATCATGCCCGCGCGCGCGCCGCCTTCGATGCTCATGTTGCAGATGGTCATGCGCTCTTCCATCGTCAGCTTGCGAATGGCTTCACCGGTGTACTCGAACACATGGCCGGTGCCGCCGCCCACGCCATATTTGGCAATGATGCCGAGAATAATATCTTTTGCACCAACGCCATGTTGCAAGTTGCCTTCGATGCGAACTTCCATCGTTTTGGGCTTGCGCTGCAACAAACATTGCGTCGCCAGCACCATCTCTACTTCGCTGGTGCCGATGCCAAAGGCCAACGCGCCAAATGCACCATGCGTGCTGGTGTGGCTGTCGCCGCACACAATCGTCATGCCCGGTTGCGTCAAGCCTAGCTCTGGCCCAATCACATGTACGATGCCTTGCTTTTCCGAGTTGTGATGAATACCATACAAACGAATGTCAAACTGTTCGCAATTTTGCTCAAGTTGCGCAATTTGCTTGGCGGCGAGTTCATCAACAATGGGTAAGCTGCGGTCGTAAGTGGGGATACCATGATCCATCGTCGCAAAGGTGCGGTCGGGTCGGCGCGCTTTAATGTTGCGCTTACGCAACCCCGAAAATGCCTGTGGCGATGTGACCTCGTGAACGAGGTGTAGATCAATGTAGAGGACGGCGGGGCTATCTGGGTCTTGCGCCACAACATGGGCGTTCCAGATTTTCTCGAACAAAGTAGTTGGCTTAGACATGCTTGTGTTTCAAACTCCGGTTCAGCATTTTACGGCATTGGCTATCAATCACCTGTGAACCACCAGCAAATGCGCCGAAGGAAATGATGCCGTTTGCCACACTACACCTTTGGCTGTAGGTTTGTCAGCGAAATGTCGGATGCAGCGCAGCCTTGTTAAAAGAGATTTTTCTTAGAGTGCTTTTCTTGTGTAAACAATGTTGCAGGCGTATAAAGGCTTGCTGTTGTGAAAACGTTATCAGAGTCAAAGTAAGAAGTTAGTAAAAGGAGAGGAATATGGACGCATTGTGGAATTTTCTACACGGGATCCCGCTTTGGATTTGGGCGCTATTGGGCGGGCTTGGTGTTGGGTTTGCGCTGGAGTGGGTCATCGAATTGCTTTGGTGGCGCGGTCGTGGTTCTGGCAAATCTGCTTCATACGAGTTGGAGACTGAAAATCAAGTACTCAAGCGCGAAGTGCAACTGGTGCGCGGTGGCTCCGAGTTTCAGGGTTTGCAAACCAACTTGGATTCGGCGTTGCGCGTGAAAGGTGATCTCGAGGCCAACCTCAAAAAAGGTAGCCTAGAACTGGCCGACGTGAACGCCAAGTTTGCGGCGTTGCAAGCCGACTTGGGCAAACTTCAGGTAGATCACAAATTGAAGCTGGGCGAGATTGCAATGTTGACGGCTGGCTCGGCTGTGGCATCGATAGCCCTCAAAGGTAAAGACACGGAGTGGGGCAAGCTGAAGCTGGACTGGGAAAGCAAGCTGAGCGCCAAAGACCTGGAGTTGGCAAATTTGAAAGCCGACTGGGAAGGTCGCTTGAAGGCGAAGGATGCCGAGTGGGGCAAGCTGAAGCTGGATTGGGAAAGCAAGATTAACGCCAAAGACCTGGAGCTGGGCAAGGTGCGGGCCGATTGGGAAGCCAAGCTGAAGGCCGTTGATGTGGACGCTGGCAATTCCAAATCAATGTTCGCCAGCCTGCAAAGCGACCACAGCGGCAAGCTGACCGAGATTGCGGCATTGACCGCAGGTGCAGCCGCAGCGGCGTTGGCGCTGAAGAACAAAGACGCCGAGTTGGCGAAGTTGAAAGCCGATTTCTCTCTCAAGCTGGGCGAGTTGGACACGCTGACCGCAACCTCTGCGGTATCCGGCGCGGCCATTAAGGCCCGTGATGTTGAACTGGGCAAGCTGAAGACCGATGTGAACCTGAAGCTGGGAGAGATTGCGACGCTGACCGCAGGCGCCGCCGCCGCCGGTGCGTCCATCAAGGCCAAAGATGATGAGTTGGGCAAGCTCAAGATCAGCCTCAGCGACATCAACGCCATGCTGAAGACGCGCGAGACCGAACTGGGCGATGCCAATATTCGCTTTGCGAATTTCCAGGCCGATTTTGGCAAGCTGAATGGTGACAAGGCTCGGTTGAGCGTGACGATTCAGGACTTGCAGAAAGAGATTGCTGATCTGCGGGCGCAGTTGAAAGCGGCGGCAGATGAATCCATGTCGCACAAGACCTCGTTCGCTTCGTTCAAGTCTGATTTTGATGGCTTGAAGGGCGACCAGAGCAGCAAGCTGACCGAGATTGCGGCCCTGACAGCGGGCGCGGTTGCGGCGGCGGCAGCCATTAAATCGAAAGATGGTGAACTGAACACGCTGAAGATTCGCTTGGGTGAATTGGATGCCTCGTTGAAGGCCAAAGATGCCGATGCAGCCAAGCTCTCGGCGGATTGGAATGCTAAGTTCAAGTTGAAAGATGGCGAGGTTGCCACGTTGGTCGCGGGTTCAACCGCAGCCGGCGCTTCGATCAAAGCCAAAGATGATGAACTGGGCAAGCTGAAGATTCGCTTGGGCGAACTGGAAGCCTCGGTGAAGGCGAAGGATGCGGATTTGGCGGGTGCGAACACCAAGTTCAGTGCGTTGGTTGGCGACTTTGATGCGACCAAGACCAGCACAACGAAGTTGGATGCAGACTTGAAAGCTGCATTGGGCGCAAAAGCCGATTTGGATGCGAAGCTGAAAATTAAAGACGCAGAGCTTGCTAAGTTGACTGCGGACTTAGATGCCAAGTTCAAACTGAATTTGGGCGAGATTGCGACGCTGACAGCAGGCGCGGCGGCGGCGGGTATTTCGATCAAGGCTAAGGACGATGAACTGGGCAAGCTGAAGATTCGCTTGGGTGAACTGGAAGCTTCGTTGAAGGCAAAGGATGCTGATTTGGCAGGCGTGAACACAAAGTTCAGCGCGCTGGTGGGCGACTTTGATGCCAGCAAGTCTGGCACATCCAAGTTGGACGCGGACTTGAAGGGCGCGTTGGGTGCAAAGGCCGATTTGGAAGTGAAGCTGAAGGCCAAAGAAGCTGAGTTGGCGAAGCTGATTGCGGACTGGACGGCCAAGCTGAAGCTGAAGGATGGCGAGGTGGCGACGCTAGTGGCGGGTTCAACCGCAGCCGGTGCATCCATCAAAGCCAAAGATGACGAACTGGGCAAGCTGCGCTTGGAGTGGGAAGCCAAGCTGAAGGCCTCGGCGGATGCGTTGGCGAAGGCAAACGCAGAGGTTGAAGCGAAGAAGGGCGATCACGGCCGCACATTGGCCGAGATTGCCACGCTGACGGCGGGCGCGGCTGCAACGGCAGCGGCGATTAAAGGCAAGGACGATGAGTTGAAGGCGCTGCGCTTGCGCATTGATGGCTTGGAAGCCAGCCTGAAGACCAAAGATACCGATCTTTCGGGCTGGAACACCAGGTTCATGTCGTTGCAAGGCGACTTTGACACGTTTAAGGTGACGGCGAAGAGCAGCGATGACGAACTGGCGAAGCTGCGCGCCCGCATTGCTGGCTTGGAAGATGAGTTGAACAAGGCGGTTTATGCGCGTGGCACGTTTGAGGCCAGCCTTAAATCCCGCGATTTGCATGTGGCCGATTTGCAGGCTGAGTTGGCGAAACTGCGCGAGGCTGAAGCAGCCAAAGCCAGCCAGGTGGCGACCTTCATGGCGAGTGCAAACTCCGCCGGAGACGCCATCAAAGCCCGCGAACGCGAACTGGCCGAGGCCAATGCGCGCTTTGCCGGGTTGGACATGAGCTTGAACGATGCGAAGTGGCGCATCGGCGAACTGGAAGCTGAGCTAGGCAAGGTGCGCGGAGCCTCTAACGATTACGAGACGCGCATTGCCGGGCTGGACAAGAGCCTGAAAGATGCAAATTGGCGCGTGGGCGAGTTGGAAGGCCAGGTGGGCGGCAAAGACAAAGATGTGAACGACCTGCGCTGGCGTATCGGCGAGTTGGAGGCCGAGTTGGCCAGCCTGCGGGCAGCCCGCATGGAAGCTGATGGCGACTTGAACGCGCGCAATACACGCGTGGGTGAGCTTGAAGCCGAGTTGGCTGAATTGCGGGCGCGCCCGGTGGCGGTTGCGCCTGCACCCGTAGCACCTGCGGCCCCAGTAATGCTAATGAAGGCGAACAAGGGCTTTGCCGAAGAAGCCGCCAGTCAGGCCGGGGTTGAGGTGGTTCGCACCGAGTGCCCGCAGCACCTGAGCGAGATTGACGGCATTGGCACCGTGTTCGAGCAGCGCTTGTTTGAGTATGGCATTGGCACCTTCTGGGAAGTGGCAAACCTGGATGATGTTGAATTCCGCAAGGCACTGAAGCTGGACGAGATTGCGGCAGCCAGCAAGACCGGCAGCAAGATGCTGAAGATTGACCTGGGTGCAATTCGCGCAGATGCGCTGCGGTTGGCAAAAGAGACTGGCACGCAGGGCCGCACCTGGTTGGGCGGCAACCCAGACGACTTTGAGCCGATTGACGGCATAGGGCATGTGTTTGAGTTGCGCTTGTATAACGCGGGCATCTGCACCTACGAGGCGCTGATTAAAGCCGGTGCGGCGCGTCTGGCGGAAATCTGCCAGCCGCCTACATCCAAACGGCCAGCCCGCTTTAAGGCCCCGGATTACGAGGGCTGGATCGAACAAGCCATTGAATTGATGAACAAGCGAAATAAGGGGAGCTAAGCGATGTTTGAAGGAACCAAACGAAGAAGCGCTCCGTTCTGGATACCGCCCCTGGACATCCTGAAATTGCTTGGGTTGTTCTTGTGCCTGGGTCTGTCGTTGTTTCGGGCGTGCTCGGGGCCGGTGGCTGCGCCTCTGACGATTGATGCCCCTGTGAAGCAACTGGCGTTAGGCACGCGTGGCGAGGTGGTTGGCAGTGCGGCACCGGGCAGCACGGTTAGCATTTACCAGGGCAACAAGTTTTTGGGTGACACCGTGGCCCGCGCCGATGGCACTTGGAACTATGCCTTGCCTGCGTTGGTGGTGGGCAGCTATGCCATCTCGGCCCGCTCTGCAAATGCGAGTGTGGTCGTGCCGGTGAACGTAGACGTAATCGAAGTGACCAAAGCGGTTGTGGCGGATGCGCCAACTGCGATTCAAGAGAAGCCATTGCCTGCTTCTGCGCCAGTTATTCTTTCGCCAGTGGGCGGCGCTGTGTTGCCACAAAGCCAACTGGGCAATGCAGAAGGCACGGCCAACGCGGGCAACAAGGTCACGTTGTTTGATGGCGATGTGAAGATTGGTGAGACGACGACTGGGCCAAATGGCCGCTGGTCGTTAGCATTGCCTGCTTTGGCGGTGGGTGCGCATCGCATCACAGCTAAAGCGTTGGGTGGAGATGGTGCCGAGGTGGCGTCGTACCCCATCCAGCTAAATGTGACAGCGCCCGTGGCCCCGCCAGCCCCAACTGCAACGACAGCGGCCCCTGTGGCGACAGCGACAACAGCAGCCGCTGCTGCACCTGCCGCGACCGCAACGACTGCTGTTGCGGCCCCAGCAGCAACAGCAACCACGGCAGCGGCAGCCGCACAGCCTGCTGCGCCTGTCATTGCAGAACCAGCGGCAGGCGCAGAATTGCCTGCCGCCCAGTTAGGTGACGTGTCTGGCACGGGCACGGCGGGAAACAAGATTACCGTGCAAGCCAGCGACAAGCCCATTGGTGAGACGACGGTGGGCGCGGATGGCAAGTGGTCGCTGGAATTGCCCAAGTTAGATGTAGGGTCTTACAAGATTACGGCGCGCGAGGCGGATGCAAGCGGCAAAGAGGTCGCGTCGAACACAACTGAGATCAAGGTGGTTGAAGCACCGGTTGTTGTGCCCGCCGCGCTGGCTAACGAACCGCCCGCCATTGCCAGCCCCGCCGATGGGGCCAAGTTGCCCGTAGCCAAGCTGACGAGTGTGAGCGGTGAAGCGGCGGCAGACAGCAAAGTGGAAGTTTCGGTGGACGGCAAGCCAGTGGGTAAAGCCGATGCCGATAGTGCGGGCAAGTGGAGCCTGGATGTGACTGGCTTGTTGCCAGGTGCGCACACGCTGAGCGCGAAGGATGCGAACGGCGCATCGGAAGAGGCCAAGATCACGGTCTATGGCTCACCGGTGATTACGTTCCCGGCGGCGAAGAAAGTGCAACCCGGCGAGACGGTGCTGAAGGGTACGGCCCCGCCCGATAGCCGCGTCATCGTCATCTTTGATGGCGACAAAGAAGTGGGCCGCGTGACCGCTGATGCCAAAGGCAACTGGGAGTTCCAGATTCCGGCAGAGTTTGCGGTGGGCAAGCACACAGTGAAGGTGCGGGCCGAGGACACGAGCGGCGTGCCGTTGGGCGAGTCTGACCTCAAAGAGCTTGAGGTGATTTTGATTTTGCCGACGACGGGCGAGGATTTGTCGGGTAACTGATAAGTCAACACGACGCGAGTTCAATCAAAACAAAAGCGGGGCAACCAGAAATGGTTGCCCCGCTTTTATTTTGTGAATCGAGATGCGTTACGCCGCGCTTGCCAGCGCCTTCTCCAGATTGGCGCGCAGGGTGTTGTAGGCTGTCTCGCTGATGTCGCCGTTGGCGAAGCGCACATCCAGTTTGGTGAGGGCATTTTGGATTTCGGCTTTGGTGGCGGCGCCACTGCTGGCGGCAGCTGCACCAGCTGCGGGCGCATTCATCCCGCTGGTGATGCCCTGCGCCATGACCTGCCCCAGCCCAATCCCCGCGCCCAGGCCGATGCCGGAACCGGCTGCGCCGCCGGAGGTGTTTTGCGCGGCGTCGCGCATGGCTTCGCCCGCTTGGTATTGGGTGTAGTTGACGCCCAAAGCACCCATGGCCCCGCGTGTGGAGATGGCTTTGGCCGTCACCTCGTTGGGCTGAATGCTGACGACATAGACTTTTTTGAGGGCGATGCCGATGGCCTCAAAGTCGTCGGCGGCTTTGGCTTGGATGGCCCCGCCCAATTCGCTTTGCAGCGCGGCCAGATCCAACAAGCTCTTGGTCTTCATCTCTGCGCCCAGCACGCTGGCGATCTCGCTGAGCATGATGCCGCGCAAATAGTCGTTGATCTCGTTGGTGGTGAAGATGCCCTGCACGCCGACGATTTGTTGCACAAAGCGCTGCGGGTCTTTGACCTGCATGGAGTAAGTGCCGAATGCCTTCAGTTGCACCATGCCCAACACGCTGTCTGGCACAGTAATCTCGCCGGGGGTGCCCCATTTCATATCCACAAAGTCTTTGGTGGTGACGAAGTAAACCTCGGCGGGGAAGGGTGTTTTGCCGCTGGTGCCCAGGCCGATGATGGTGCTCAGAATCGGCAGGTTGTAGGTGGTGAGGGTGTGGCGGCCTTCGGTGAAAGTGTCCAACACCTTGCCATCGCGGTAGAACATTGCTACCTGGCCGGTGCGTGCAACGAGCTGCGAACCGAGGCGAATATCGCCCGATCCACGCTCTGGCACGCGTTGCACAATTTCATTCGGCCCCTGATCGGGCCATTCGACGACATCAATAATTCTTGCCATGTTTCTCCTTTTGTTGAATGGAGATTAGGGATTGGAAGTTTCTCAATCTCTAATCTCGTTTACTTTTTACCTTTGCTGGTGTCAGCCTTAGGGTCTTTCTTCGGCGCTTCTTTTTTAGCAGGCTTGCCGGCCTGGGCGGCGGCTAGTTTTGTAGTGAGACGTTCGATGCCGACCATGACGGCACCCAGACAAAATGCTGGCACAGCGTAGCCGGTGAACTCTTGGAACGACATTGGAATCTCATCTGTACCCAGCCGCGAGAACACATAACCGGTGGCAGCCAGCACACTGAGCATGATGAGGATGCCGATGATTTTTAGCGCTTGCATTTGCAGAAGAGAGTTAGAGATGAATACTGCGCTCAATCTCTAATCTCTTGTTCTATGCTGTCAAAAACACCTCGCTGCCGCAATACTGGCATTTCACTACGCCTTTGCCTGCCAGCTCAATCTTGCCGCCGCATTTCGGGCAGGTGCCGTCTTTAATCTTGGAGGCCTCGACTGAATACAACACGCCGCCATCCCAATCTACATAGCCGCTGAACAGTTGCTTACCCACCAAATTGCGAATCAGCTCACGCACTTCGTCGCGGGTGCTGTCCAGTTCTAGGCTGGCGTTGGCCATGTCTACTTTGCCCTGCGTCTGCACCATGCTCAGCAGCTTCTGCTGCTTTTTGATGACGCGCTCTTCACCCACCTCGGCACTACCCTTGTTCAGCGTGTAGAGGCCCAGGCCCACCAACACTGCCGCAGGCACAAAGGCAAACGCAAGGGCCAACACTTTGGCTTGCGCGCTCAAGTTCCCGGTCAACGCCCAGGCCGCCGCCAGCAATAGAATTGCTGCGCCAACCCCAATCAAAATGTAACCGACTGTTTTGCTTTGATTCATTTCAAGTGTCGAATGACAAGTGTCGAATGGCGAATTCGTTCGTCATTCGACACTCGTCGCTCGTCATTATCCGAACCCACCGCCGCCACC
>JAYTNY010000173.1:0-5746 GCA_043748055.1 Roseobacter sp. | reverse complement strand
ATGAGCAGCCCGTGGGTTTTGCCTTAAGAACCCCCGACCCCTAAAGGGGAGTCCTTGATCCTCTCAATAACTTTCTCGTTCCGATTCGAGAGAGGCACTTGCTGAATAACTCAACGACTCCCCTTTAGGGGTCGGGGGTTCCGCGCATTGCATGCACACGCCCGCCCACGTGCAACCACACGATTTTATTTTCGGCATCGCGCAGAAATTCAAAGCGCCCGCCCTTCATCGCGCCCTCGGTCACAAGGCCTTTGTCTGCGCCATCAAACGCCATGCGCGCGGGCGGCAGGGCTGGGCCGGTGGGCGGCGAGTCGTGATTCGGGAAGCCGCCTTTGGGGATGGCTTGCAACGTGAGCGTGCTGCCGTCTAAGCGCACCAACAGCTTTTGCAGGGTGGCTTCGTAATCGCCCACATATTCTTGCAAGGCTTGGGTGGGCAAATTGATGAGTGGCGCGTCGGGCTTACTGACATTGCAAAAGAGTTTGAGAGCCAGTGGCATGAGCTCGCCATAGAGCTCGCTGCCTCGGTCGGAGTTGGTCAGCGTAATCACGGCGAAGTTGTGCGCAGGCAACATCGTGAAGTCGGCGTTAAAGCCGCGTGTGGCACCGCCGTGCCGCACCAAACGCGCACTACCAAAGTAGCGGATGGCCCACGTCAGCCCCCACTCATCTGCCGAGGTATAGGCTTTGGCTTGGGTGGCCTGCATCTGTTGCAGCGAGGCTTGAGCTAGCACGCGTTGCCCATCCACAGACCCATCCCCCAAATGAAAGCGTGCGTAGTTGAGCAGTTCGTTGACCGATGAGACCACCCCGCCCGCCGGATGCGAGGAGCGCCCCAGCGCCCAGGGCAGCCCCACCCGCACCGGCTCGGCCTCGTCTTGTGGGCTGATGTGGCCGACGGCAAACTGCTTCACCATGACCTCCCACGGGAAGTAGAACGAGTTGGTGAGTTGCAGCGGGCTTAGCACCAGCGCTTGCATGGCTTGCTCAAACGGCTGCCCGGTAATCACCTCGATGACGCGGCCTGCAATATTAAAACCCGCGTTGTTGTAGCTCCAAATTTCGCCCAGCGGCGTAAGCTGCGGCAGGGTTGCAATCTCGTCCAGCATCTTCGCCAGCGCATCGTTGCCCCAGCCGGTGTCGTTAAAGTAATCGCCCAGCCAGCCGCCGGTGTGCGTGAGCAGATGGCGCATGCTGACACGGGCGGCCACACGTTCATCCTTCAGCTTGAAGCTGGGCAAATATTTTCGGATGGGCGCGTCGAGGTCGAGCCTGCCTTGCTCGGCCAGCCGCATGGCCGCCGTGCCCAAAAATGTCTTGCTGATAGAGCCGACTTGAAACAGCGTGTCGGGCGTGACGGGCAAGGGGTTCTGGATGCTGGTGATGCCAAAGCCCTGCGTGTAGGTTTGGCCGTTGTGCAACACGGCCAGCGCCAAACCTGGCACGCGGTACTGCTGCATCCAATTTGAAACCGGGTTACAGAGCGCGGAGAAAAGTTGGGTGGTCATGGCGCAAGATTATCAGGCCTGCGCCAACGCTCTTGCCTGCCCTACCCCTTGATCGGTAAGCGCCAAATGCCCGTTGACCGGCTGCACCAAGCCAGAGTCGGTGGCAGCGCGAATAATGGTTTGGGCAAAGTCGGGCTTCCAGCGCAGCTCCGAACTTAGGTGCGCCACTTCGGCTTCGTGCTCCTCGCCCGATGCGTTGGCGTGGTTAAACAGATGGATGAGCAAGTTGTCCATCGCCACTTGCAGGCGTTGGCGCTCCAGCCTGCGGGCTTTGGCCACCAAGCCATGCGAGGGCGAGAACAACATCGCCAGCGCAAAGGCCACGCCGGTCATGGTCGCCATGCTGCCCGCCACGCTGGCGTCCAAAGCCAGCGCCACCAAGAAGCCCACGATTGCAGACGCAGCGCCAATCCCCACGGCATACACAATCATCGTTTTCAAATCATCGGTGAGCAAGTACGCGGCGGCGGCGGGCACAATCATCAGCGCCACCACCAACACCGAGCCGACTGCCGTGAACGCGCCGACGGTGGTGATCGAGATCATGGTCATAAACGCATAGTGAATGAGCACAGGCGAGAAACCCAGCGCCGCAGCCAAGCCGGTGTCAAACGTCGCCAGCTTTAGCTCTTTGAAGAACAGGCCAACAAAAGCCAGGTTGAGCAGCAGCACCAACCCGCCCACCCACAACGCCTGTGGGCCTAAATTCACGCCGCCCACCGTCAACACATCCAACGAGGCGAACTCGATGTTGCCGAACAACACGGCATCGGTATCCAAATGCACGTTGGCAAAAAACTTGCTGATGAGAAATGTGCCGAGTGCAAACATGGCCGGGAAGACGATACCGATGGCGCTCTCGCCACCGACCTTGCGCGTGTTTTGCAAGGCCTCGACCACGGCCACGGTGATGATCGCAGCCAGCGCCGCGCCCGCAAACCCGGCCAGCAAGTTTGGCCCGCGCGCCAAAAAGTAGCCCAGCACCAACCCAGGCAACACGGCATGCGAGATGGCATCGGACATCATGGCCATTTTGCGCAGCACCAAAAACGTGCCGAGCAAGGCGCACGCGCTGGCGATGAGGATGCCGGTAGTGACAATAACGATTGCGGAAGCCATTTTGTAATTAGGGATTGGGGATTAGGGATTGGTGATTACTAGCGAAGTCGCCAATCCCTAATCCCTATTCACTATTCATCAATCCCCATCCACTCCGGTGGTTGCGGCGCCGCCACTCCCAAGCCAACCCACGGTTTGGGGCCAGGAACAGCGAGACGAGGACGATGACGGTGAGGCTCAGAATAATCATGGGGCCGGTGGGGATGCGGGCCTGGCTGACGCTGATGAGCGCACCGCTGATGCCGCTGGCCGCGCCAAACGCAGCGCTGAGTACGACCATTTGGCTCAGCCGGTTGGTCCACTGACGCGCGGCCACAGCCGGGCCAACCAGCATCGCAGCCATCAGCACCACCCCCACCGTCTGTAGCCCAATCACCACGGCAACGACGATGAGCGACGTGAGCAACACGCTGAGCAGATTGGTGTTGAGGCCGATGCTTTGGGCAAACTGTGCGTCGAACGTGAGCACCTTAAATTCTTTGTAGAGTAGGGCCACGATGACGAGCGCGATACCGCCAAGAATCGCCATCGTAACAATGTGTTCTTCGATGAGCGCGGCGGCCTGGCCGAATAAGAATTTGTCGAGGCCCGCTTGCTGGGCGTCGTTGCGCTTAGCAATAAACGTGAGCAGCATGGTGCCAAAAGCAAAGAACACACTGAGGACGATGCCGAGCGCGGCATCCTCTTTGATGCGCGTCTCGCGGACGATGCGCAGGATGGCGAGCGTGCCCAGCCAACCCGCTACCGCTGCGCCCAACAGCAACACAATCGGGGTTTTGCTACCAGTCAGCAAATAGGCAATGCAGATGCCCGGCAGCGCGGCGTGAGCCAATGCATCGCCCAGCAGACCTTGCCGCCGCAGCACCGCAAAGCAGCCCAACACGCCACTCACTATGCCCAGCAGCGCGCTGCCCAGGGCCACGTTGCGCAAGGTGTAGTCGGTTAAGAGTTCAAGCATGAATTTAGATACCGGCGAAATACGTAATACGTATTTCGTCTTACGTATTGCGTTGGGCAACAATTAACCCAACGCAATACGCAATACGTTCCGCTTAAAACTTGGGCAAGAACCGCCCCGTGCGCGTCATGTATTGGCGATATGCATCACCAAACACTTGGATCAGCGTGGCCTCTTCTTTGGGCACGCGCCACAGCATGAAGAAGCCCATGAACAGCGCTGCGCAGACCGCTAGCCACCACATCGTTGTCACTGCCGAAAGCCCAACGAGCAACGCAAAGCCAAAGGCGTAGAGCGGGTGGCGAATCCAGCGATAGGGGCCGCTGGTTACCAGCTTGGCGTTTTCGCGGGCCTCGTGTACGGGGGTGATGTTGGTGTCCAGGCTGCGGAACATCCAAATCACCAGAACCGAATCGATGACGATGGCAATCAACCCAATCACGCGCACCCAATCCGGCAACGCTACTTGCGCCCACGCCACCCATTCTGGGTTAATCAGGTAGGCAAACAGCGGAATCCAAATCGCCAAACTGAATAGGCGCAGCCCCAGCAGGGGCCTTTGCCCTGCCTTAGACCGCAGATGGCCGCCCTTAATGTTGGCGCGCGTCCGAAAATAGGCGCTGGTGGCAAACACGCACACCAAAATAACTGCCGTTGAAATTCTAAAAAACGTTTCCATTCTTATTTGTCCTGCGTCCTGCGTCTCGTGTTGGGCAACCATTCACCCAACGCAAGACGCAAGACGAAATACGTTTCACCCATTACTTTTTACTTCCTGCCCCTTGCTCCGCCTCAAAATGCTCAAAGTGCTTAATCGCCGCCGTCATGGCACCGCCGTAGGTCTTGCGCAGGTTGTCGGCGGTGAACACCTCTCTAAACGTGCCGGAACCCATCAGGCGCACATTCAGCAGCACCACCCAATCAAAATATTCCGGTGCGCTGTCCAAATCGTGATGCACCACGATGACGGTTTTGCCCTGTGTTTGTAGCGCCTTCAGCAAATCGATGATCGCCTTCTCGGTCATGGCATCCACGCCCACAAACGGCTCATCCATAAAGTAGAGCTGCGCATCTTGGGCCAACGCGCGCGCCAGAAACACGCGCTGCTGCTGGCCGCCGCTTAGCTGGCTGATCTGGCGCTGGGCATAATCGGCCATACTGACTTGCGACAGGCAGTGCATAGCGTGATCGCGCTCGCGTTTGCTAGGGCGCCTCAGCCAGCCCAGTTGGCCGTAGGTGCCCATCATCACCACGTCTAGCGCCGTCGTCGGGAAATCCCAATCTACGCTGCTGCGCTGCGGCACATAGCCCACCAGCTTGCGTTGTGCACTGTAGTCTTTGCCAAAAATGCGCACCGTGCCCGCTGCCACCGGAATCAACCCCAGCACCGCTTTGATGAGCGTGCTTTTGCCCGCGCCGTTGGGGCCGATGATGGCCGCCAGCTTGCCACGCGGAATCGCCAAATCCACATCCGACAGCACCGGCTTATCTCGATACGCCACCGTCAAATCGTTGACGACGACGGGAAAGTCCTCGATGCGCAGCCCTGGATTCTGGGCGATAACCGTTGAAATATCCGCCGCCAATGTTTGTGTTGTCATATCAATCACCAATCACCAATCACCAATCACCAATCACTTCAACGCTCCCACAATCACATCCACGTTATGCCGCACCATACCAATGTAAGTGCCTTCCACCGTGCCTGCGTTGCCCATCGCATCGCTAAACAGCGAGCCGCCGATCTTCACATCCCACCCCCGCGCCTGCACCGCTGCGCGCACAGCTTCTACCGTGGCCGCAGGCACCGAGCTTTCCACAAAGATCGCCTTAATCTTGCGCTCGGCGATAAAGCTGGCTAACTCGCGCACATCGCCCGCGCCCGCCTCGGTGGCGGTGCTGGCGCCTTGCAGACCGCGCACAGTCATGCCGTACTGGTCGCCAAAGTAGCCAAAGGCGTCGTGCGCGGTAATGAGCACGCGTGCGTTATCAGGAATGCTGCCGATCTGCACTTGTGTATAGCGATGCAGTTCGTCCAGCTTCTTCAAATAGGCATCCGCGTTTTGCTGATATTGGGCTGCGTGTTGCGGGTCTAGCTTGCTTAGTTCGGCGTTAATCGCACGCACGGCTTCTATCCACAGCGTCACATCAAACCAAATGTG
>JAYTNY010000172.1:0-7853 GCA_043748055.1 Roseobacter sp. | reverse complement strand
AGCGAAGCCAGATGCTTTGTCTCTTGCTGGCAATCAATCATCGGGAAGCCAGCCGCGCGCAAGTGCTGCACCAAGTGCGCCAGCGCCACTTTGCTGGCGTTGGTTTCGCGGGTGAACATGCTCTCGCCAAAAAACATGCGCCCAATCTGCACGCCATACAAACCACCCACCAGGACACCATCGGTCCAGCTTTCCACCGAGTGCGCATGGCCCAGTTGGCGCAGGCGCTCGTAAGCGTCAATCATCTCCGGCATGATCCAGGTGCCACTATGGCCTGTGCGCAACTCCGCGCAGCGCTCCATCACCGTGCGAAACGATGTGTTCATCCGCACCTCGAACCGTTGTTGCCGAATCACTTTGCGCAGGCTTTCGCTTATGCGGAACTCATCGGTAAATAACACCATGCGCGGGGTGGGGCTCCACCACAAAATGGGCTGGTCGTCGCTGTACCACGGGAAGATGCCCCGGCTGTAGGCTGCTAACAAGCGTTTGGGCGAGAGATCGGCCCCGGCTGCCAGCAGGCCATTCGGTTCATCCAGCGCCTGCGCAGGTGGAGGGAAGGGCGTGTGGGCGCGCAACCAGGGAATCATGCGGGCTTGATCTTATCCCACTCGTATCGGTAGAATTGCAGCTTATATGAAGTATCTCTATTTGGTGCTGTGTGTGGTGGGCACGCTCATTCCTCTCTCGCTCTTTATTCCGTTTCTCACGCGGCATGGCATGGATTTCGGTCTGTTCATGCAGCAGCTTTGGGCCAACGACATCTCGCGTTTCTTCGCTGCCGATCTGGTCATTGCCAGCATTGTGTCTTGGTGCATGATGGCCCGCGAAGCGCAGCGCCGCAACATTCGATATTGGTGGATTGCGATGGTCTGCACATTTGTCGTTGGGCTATCGCTGGCGTTGCCGCTGTTCTTGTTTATGCGCGAGTTAAAGATTGAATCTGATACGGCTCGGCGTTACGGCCACGAACTAAGCACGGGCCGCGAAGTGCCACGCGGTATTTAGTGAGCAGAGGTGCCACGCACTTGGACAGCGCCTCTAAAGAACCGATAAGTCGCCACCAGCGGAACCGCAAACCCCGCAAAGAACGCCACGTTCAGCGCCGCATTTTGCCAAAACCCCGTAAGCACCGAATAGCCGCTGTCCACCACAAACCAAATCGTTAGCGACGCGGCTAGGCTTAGCCATGCCTCGCGTTGCCTGCGCCGAAACGGCCCAACTAGGGTAAGCAGCATCAATACGCTCCAACCCACCATCACTGCGCCCAGCACGCCATATACAAACTTGATGTAAGTTGTTGCGCCCTCGCTAAAAGCAAGCTGCGCTTGCGAGGCTGAGAAGAAAAGCAAATTGAAAAGCAGGTACATGAGATCGGGTAGCGTGACCAAAGCCACACTAAAGACCAACACGCCACAGGCGACAACGACGAGCCAGTGCCACCAGAAACGAAACTGAGTGTTCATGCGTTAATAATTTTTAATCTGTTGCGCCACCAGTTTGGCGGCGGCGTTTTGCCAGTTGTAAAGCGTGCGCTCGGGCACAGCGCTGCGGAACCATGCCAATGCCGCTTTGGCCTCGGTGGGCATGCCTGTGTATTCAACTTCAGCTCGCACCGAGTATGGCTTGAGGCCAACTACATACGGGAAATACAGCGCGTTGTAGTGCCGCCATTCATCCTGGGTGCCAAAGCCGCTTGGGCTGTTGGGCTTGAGTTGAATGATGCACTCGCTCAGCACTTGTTTGAGAAGATTCGCGCGCATTAGCGGTGTATCTGTCTCGGTTCCATTCAATCTCTTTTCCAATCTCTTTTGCACAATGGGCAAATGCGTTAGCGGGCTGGTCGTCAGCTTCGTCAGGTCGCCAAAGTTGCTGAGGGCGCGGCGGGTGAGCTTGACGAACTCGGCCTCGTCAATGGCCTGCGGGTCGAACAGCGCTGGCATGCGCGGCAACGCTGCCGAGACCTCGCGCAATTCCTCGCGGGCTTGTTGCAACATGGGCTGCTGGGCGAAGGCCAGTTTGTCGATCAAGGCTTGCAGCGCATCGCCAAACGTCTGGGTGCTGATGGCCGCCGCGAGGATGACATACAACAACAGACCTGCGCCTGCCGCCAGCCCCATCAAACCACCGAACAGCAAAGAGGCCAACGCCGCGCCGATGAACGAGCGCAACAGATCGCGCCAAAGCATCTCGCCCTCGTCAAATGCATCCAGCCGGGCGATGGCGAGGCCGAGTAAGAAGACATCGAAACCGATGCAAAACAGCAGCACGGTGCGCGGGATGAGATTAAACGGCAGCAACAACGCCGCCACACTGAGGCCAAAGAAGATGCCCATCACAATAAGCAAGCGAATGGGGCGCTTGGATATGGCCTCTTTTTGGCGCTGGAATTCGGTGATGACGGCGAACAGCCATGCTGTGGTGGTGAGCAGGATGCAGGCAACGCTGGCAGCGGATTGACTGAGGTCATTGGCCGCAATGGCGGCGGCGTAGGCCATCAACCCCAACCCGGCCAAGCGCAGCGCCAGCTTGCCATTGGGCCGCGAGAGCAAATAAGCCCCCAGCCAAAACGAGAGTGCGAATACGACAGTAGGCCACATAGTGTGGGAGATGGTACCAAAGTGCGTTGGTGCGCAACTAGACCTGGCAGGTTTTGAACGCGATGGATTTAATTGCGCTGCGTTCAAAACCTGCCAGGTCTAGCGCGAGATAGCTACGCTGTTTGCAGCTGGGCAGATGCAGGGCTGGCGCGCAGGGCCAATACGCAGGCAAGGGTGGTTGAAACTTCGATGCCAAGCAAGACCAACCCCGCAGTGTTGGTCGGGCCATCCACCAGAATGCCGAAGAGGCGACCGATCATCAGCCCGGCTACCGCCAGCAACAGCAGGCGCACGCCCATGCGTGCGTGGGTGGCATTGGCACATAACCATAAAAAGATGGCGAGGCCGATGATGAGGCCGCCATACGAGGCGCGCACATCGCCAAAGGCGCTGGGCTGAGTGAGCTGAATGCCCAGCAGGCCAGACATTTGGGCTGGCATAAAAAAGTAGGCCAGCGCCACCAGATCGGACGCGATAGCGAAAAATCGAAGCAATGCAATTTGGAACTTCATAAAAAATTTAACTCCTTTTGAGATCGAATTGGCGGGCATACTTGCTCAAAAGGAGGTGCCAGCGCAATGAAAAGCACTGCCAACTGCTGCCAAATAAGGTGCCAGGCACTTTCTGAAGTGCCTGGCACCTGGCTCAACCTTATAGAATGCCGACATGAAACTCGCTCCCTCTATCTTCACCGCCGATTTTGCCAACCTGGGCCAACAAGTACGCGATGCCGAAGCCGCTGGTGTTGACCTGTTTCACCTGGATGTGATGGACGGCAACTTTGTGCCCAACATTACCTTTGGCCCGGCCATTTGTGCGGCGGTGCAGCAGAACACCTCGTTGCTATGTGAGGCGCATTTGATGGTGTTAGACCCTGAGCGCTATTTTGAAGACTACAAGGCAGCAGGCATGCAGCGCATCATCATCCACGTGGAGGCGTGCAAGCCGCTGTACCGCGCATTGGGCCAACTGCGCGACATGGGCGTGCAACCGGGCATCGCGCTCAACCCGCTTACGCCGCTCAGTGCCATCGAAGACGTGCTGCCGCTGGTGGATATGGTGTTGGTGATGTCGGTGCAGCCGGGCTTTGGCGGCCAGCAATATATTCCGGGCGCAACACCGCGCATTGCCAAGCTGCGGCAGATGTTGGATGCGCTTGGCTCCAAGGCTGAGCTGGAAGTGGACGGTGGCGTGAACGTAAAGACGATTCGTGAAGTGCGCGATGCAGGGGCCAGCGTGGTTGTGGTCGGCTCGGCGGTCTACACCAAACAGCACAGCATTGCGCAGGGTGTCAACGCCCTTCGGCTTGGCTCAGGATAAAACGAATGAACAAATGAGCGCTCACCGCTCACCGCTCATTCGTTTCCCATTCGTTGATACGTTTCGTTATACACATGCCACATGCGTTGTACGGCGGTGGCGGCGCTAAGAATAGCCAGCGCCCAGATCATGACGTAGATGCTGTAGTTGTGGGCAGGGTGTAGCAGCAAACCAGCGGCGATGAGAATAAAGCGGCCAAAGCGCCCAAAGAAGCCTACCTTGCATTCGATGCCCAGCCCCTCGGCGCGGGCGCGGGTGTAGCTGACCATGAACGAGGCCATGAGCGCAGCAAACGTGACATACACCGACAAGCTATCGCCCAGGTGGATGAACCAGGCGGCCAGCCCCATCAGCAATGCGCCATCGGCCACGCGGTCTAGCGACGAATCGAAGAAGGCCCCGAACTTGCCCTGCTGATTGGTCTTGCGCGCCAGTTCGCCATCCAGCGCGTCCAGCGGCATCGCCAGGCAGGTCATCACCATGCCGCCCCAAAAAATTTGGCCCTGGCTAATGAGCACGCCTGCAATACAGTTAAGCACAAAGCCAATAACGGTGAGCCAGTTGGGCGAGAGGCCGATGCGTTTGGCGGCATCGACAAAGGGGACAAGCATCCAGCGGGTGCGGGCGCGGGTTAGGTCTTCCATAAAACTTCGCTTGGCTCAAATTGGGGCTGAGCCATTCAAACCAGCCGTTCCTCTTCGGTTGGTCAGGTTGTTGTTCTGGGTTGTTTCTTTACAATCCAGCTCACATAGTAACCCCATGAGCTTGAAGAGGTTACGATGTGTGGCTATCTTGTGAAATTATAATCGTCGAGACATTAAGAATCGAAGTTAAAAACAGGCTCTTGCCTGTGGCTGTTTAAGTTTGAGGAAGTTATGAGTTACCGCCCTGAAGATTTGGAACTGGATGAGGGTTACTGGAGATCGTTGCTCTCTGAGGCCGACCATGATGCGCTGACAGGCCGCCGCACACCTGCGCACAAAGATGGCGCGGCCTTTGGCCAAGCCCATGAGAACGCAGCACCTGCTGCCGAACAGAATGAGCGTCACGATTCGCGTGAGGCGATGCTCCGGCACAGGCCCATCACCCCCAGCCAAAGCGAACCCACCGATGAAGAAGTGCAACAGCTTTGGCAAACTCTGCGCGAGGCCTTGCGCGGGCATGCCTGGTTGGATGTGGAAGTGACGGGTGTGAATCGCGGCGGGTTGATTGTGCATTACCGCGCCTTGCGGGGGTTTGTGCCGTCGTCACACTTGGGCGCGGTTTCGCCAGATATGGACGAGCCGACGCGACGCGGGGTGTTGGCGAACCATTTAGGCCACAAGATGAAGCTGCGGGTGATTGAGCTGGAGCCGAACCTGGATCGCATCGTGTTCTCGGAGCGAGCCGAGCCTGAAGAAAGTGACGAGCCAACCGAGTTGCCGCCGATTTTGACGCAGGTGCAGGCAGGTGAGACACGCAGCGGCAAAGTGACCAACCTGACCGCATTCGGTGCGTTTGTGGATTTAGGTGGTTACGAGGGCTTGATTCATGTGAGCGAACTCAGTTGGAGCCGGGTAGGCCACCCGCGCGATTTGTTGAGTATTGGGCAAGAGATTGACGTGTTCGTCATCAATGCCGACCCAGCCCAGGGCCGCATTGCGCTGAGTTTGAAGCGGGCCAAGAGCGACCCGTGGCACGGCATTGAGCAGCGCTACCAGGTGGGGCAAATTGTGCATGGCGTGATTACGAACGTGGTGCAGTTTGGCGCGTTTGCCAAAGTAGAGGACGATTTAGAGGGCCTGATTCATGTGAGCGAACTGGCCGAGGGCAGCTTTTTGCACCCGCGCAACATTGTGCGCGAGGGCGACAAGGTGACGGCGCGGGTGATCGGTGTGGATGGCGGCTCGCGGCGGCTGGCGTTGAGTTTGAGGGGAGTGGGGTGAACCGATTTTCTACTTTACTGAAAAACAGCCTCTCTGATATACTGAAAATCAGAGAGGCTGTTTTTATTTCGGAGGTGAATAATGGAAGGTGGTTTGCGAGTTCAGGTGGCGCAACGCGGCGTAATTACGCTGCCTAAAAAACTGCGTGATACAAACAAGGTGCAGACGGGCGATTTATTCAGGATCATTGATCTGGGCAAGGGCGCGTTCATGATGATTCCTTACGACCCTAGAGTGGATGCGTTAGCGGATGGGATTTGGAAGAAGCTGGAAGACAAGGGAGAAACATTGGAGAGCATGTTGCAAGCCATCCGCGATTTAAGGGAGAAGGGACGTGTTGGACAAAAAGCAAAAACGCCCAAGACCGTTCATTGATACCAGCGTGCTATTTGCGGGTCTTCGATCCAAGTTGGGTGGAGCAAGAGCTGTTTTGCAAATGGCCCAATTGGGCTATGCCGAAATTCTTTTGAGCAGTACTGTGCTGCATGAGATTGAAGAAGTGGTGCGTGCCAAAAGCCCGGATGCCATGGCTGAATTGCTCCAATTACTAGACAATGTGCAGGCTCGTGTGACGGAAGTCGCATCCAGCAGCCAATTGAAAACAGTACAGGTTTGGATAGCCTACGAAGCAGATGCCAGAGTCATCGCTGATGCAATAGCCGCTTCACCAGATTTTTTTGTAACGTTGGATAAAAAGCATTTTCTGAATAATAAAGTACTCAGAGATAACCTTTTGTTTCCCATTGGCACGCCGGGCGATTTTTTGAGTTGGTATCGTGAACAGCTTGCCGATCAGGCATAGGATACTTAGGTTGAGAGACTATGCCAAAAAGTAAAGCAGCAACAGACGTGAAACGCGTCTCGATAGACCCCTGGTACGTGCAACTGTGGTACGCGCTTACGCGCCAGCGCAGGCTGTGGCGAGATGTGTTGGGCTTGTTGCTCATCGCGGTCGGCCTCATCACGCTGGCTACGCTGGTCGGCCTCAACACCGGGTCGCTCATCAAGCGCTGGGCTGGGTTTGTGCAGCGCGGGTTGGGGTTGGGCGCGTTTGTGCTGTGCTTGGGGTTGATTGGGTTCGGGTTGCCGTTGTTGCTGGGCTACAAATTTCGCATCAGTCGGCCTATTCTTATTCGGGTGATTTGTGGCGAGATTGCGTTTGTGGCTTTTCTGGCCCTTGTCCACAACTTTGCATTTGGTAGCCAGCCCTACGAGCTGATGCAGAGCGGCGGCGGTGGTGGCGCGGTGGGCTGGGTTCTTAGCGAAGCGGTGTGGCGCGTGCTAGGCAGCGGCGGGCCGGAGATTTCGCTGCTGAGCCGCTTGTTCTCCATTGTGCTGTGGCTGGGCATTGCAGGGGTGACGGCGTGGGTGGCGATTGGGCCGTTTCTGGTCAGCGGTCAGCGGTCAGCTATCAGCCATCAGCCGGAAGTAATGCGGTGGGAGCCAGAAGAGCAAACGGCACGCGGGGGCAAGGGCAAGCAGTTGCCGTTGCCGGATGCCAGCGAATTGCCAATTGCCAATAGCCAATCCCCTAAACCCTCATCCAAAGAAAAGCCCGCCCAACCAGACAAGACTGAAAAGATTACACGGCCTTTGCAGCCGATTGCGGAGATCAAGTCCAACGCGGTTATTTTGAAAGAAGGCGAAGCCAGCGCGTATGGCAAGAAGAAGGCGGAGGAGAAAGATAAAGCCAAGCCATATGTGCCGAGGCCGGATATTTTGCCGCCGATAGATTTGTTGAAGAGCGCCAAAGCCAGCAAGGTGACGGATGCCGATGTGCAGCGCCAAGCCGACATGATCGAAACGACGTTGGTACATTTTGGGTTGGCGGGCAAAGTCGTCGAGATTCGGCGTGGGCCAACGGTGACGCAGTTCGGCGTCGAGCCAGGGTATTTGGAGAAGCCGGGGGTGGAGAAGGGTGAGAAGCGCCAGCAGAAGATTCGGGTGAGCCAGATTGCGGCGCTGCAAAACGATTTTGCGCTGGCGCTCTCGGCGCAGTCGTTGCGCA
>JAYTNY010000171.1:0-8087 GCA_043748055.1 Roseobacter sp. | reverse complement strand
AAACAGCGAGGTGCGCGGGGTGATGGCTTTCTCAAACGCATCGAAGTCAATCTCGTAGTGCAGTTTGTCCGCAGTGTGTGCGGCTTTCAGCGTCACTTTAGTCACGCTCATGCCCTGGTTTTGCGGTGCGCTCATAAACGGAAAGTACGTGGGCGTAATCGTGATGGTGTTGTCGCCAATGTGCCCGGTGGCGCGGCTGATAACGTTGAGGCCGCTGACCAGCCCCGGCACAAACACCACATCTTCGGCTTTAATCTTCCAGCCATAGCGTTTGTCCACCAAGTTCACCACCGTCTCATTCATCTTTGGCAAGGGGAACTCGTAGCCGAATACACCGTGTTCCACCCGCGCGTGCAGGGCGCGCAAAATAGGCTCGGCGGTCCTAAAGTCCATATCGGCCACAAACATGGGCAAAATATCTTTGCCGTAGTAATTCCATTTGGCGGCGTCACTACTCGCGCGGTCTACGGTCTCGTCAAAATTAAAAGACATTCCTGTTGCATCCTTTTGTTATTAACTGATGTTACACATCAGCCGAAAAACTCTGTCATAGAGCATCCTGAGCGCAGTCGAAGGAGGCGCTCCATACCGAGCTTGGCCAGAGTAACTCGGCCATGACCACATCCTTCGACTTCGCTCAGGATGCCCTATGACGGGGTTAATTTGCTGCGTAACATGAGTTACTAAACCTGTATTAAGCAATTTCACCACAAAGATACGAAGGACACAAAAGGTCGAAAACGGAAAAATAAAAACAGCGACCTTAAAAGTCGCTGTTGATGCTGGTTTCTTAGCTGAGTTTGTAACCCACACCGCGCACGGTGAGCAGCAGTTTGGGGTTCTTGGGGTCTTCCTCCAACTTGCTGCGTAGGCGGCTCACCAGGCCTTCGATGTTGTAATCGCTTACCTCGCGGTACTCCGGCCACACCGCTTGCGAGATTTCGTACTTGGTTTGCACCGAGCCGCGATTTTGATACAGCAACCAGAGCAACGAACGCTCTTTTTGGGTCAGCTCCATCTCTTCGCCGCGCAGGCGCACCTCGCGGGCATCCGGCTTCACTTCCAGCAGGGGCGCGGTCAAATCGGCCACCGTGCTGTTGGGGTCTAGGAAGCGGAAGGTCATGCCCGCCACCAGAATCTCATCGCCATCTTTCAGAATGCGCGGCTCGCTGATGCGAATGTTGTTGACGACAGTGCCGTTGCGCGAGGCCAAGTCTTCGATGACAACATAGTCATCGCGATGCACCACGCGGGCGTGGCGGCGGCTGGCGCGCGCATCGTCAATCACGATGTCGCAATCATCTGCGCGCCCAAGGACGAGTTCGGTGCCATCTAAGCGGTAGGCCTGGCCCTCGGTATTGATCAGGAGTGCGGCGGGCGAGTTGCCCATTGATGTGCTTGGCGCTTCCATAGCAGTAATTCTACTCGTGAGTACGAAAGCAACACAATTGCTTTACAAAGAACCCAACTTTAGTCTGGGAGATGAAAAACCAGAAGCAAATGCAAACATTACGAAATTGTTTTAACGAGAGGAGATTAGTGATTAGCTGAAGAATCGTAATGATTCAACCTCTCACTGTTCTCGACAGAATGAACAGAATTCAACAGAATATTCTGTAAATTTTGTTCATTCTGTCTAAATCACTAGGCGATAGGCTGAGCAGTTAGTAAGAATCCCTAATCCCTAATCTCCAATCGCACCTTGCCGCGCCAGATACGGCAAGTAAACCGACTCGCGCTGCTTCACGCACGTAATGGGCTCCAGGCGATAGGACATCAGGCCATCGGCTTCGTCGGGCTTGATCGAGGTCGCATCCCCATAAAACGGCAAAGTGGATTCCAGGTAGGCCGACCACGGCGAATCGCTGCCCAAGATGCCGACATAGTTGGGCACCACGCTGGCATTGGGCGGCAACGAGCGCGTCACGATGACCGTGGAGATGGTTTCACCGGCTTCCAGGGTGGGAAAGAACGTGACCGTGACGATGCCGGTTGTGGACAATGGGTTTAGCAACTTCAAGCTGGTTTCCCAGCCCTTGTAGCCGCCATACACCGTGGGCGCAACGGCGCAGTGCGTGGCCGCGTCGGGCGGCCCAACAATGTCGGCTTGCTCTGAGCCATCTGGAATAAGTGCATTGCGTGCGTGCATCGCTCGCAAAGAAAGTGTTGAAAGCGATTGATCGGCTAGCTTGAGCATGGGATATAGCACCAAACCTGTGACGCGATTAGTTGTTGTATTCACCGTGCTGTCGCTGATGACAAGCGCACTCTCGATGGGTTGATCAGCAGCGATGTAGACCGAGGTGAGCACTTTGCTAAACGGCACCGCCGCTGTAATCTGCGCGCGCGGCTGCACCGTGAACGTACTCAACACCGCTGTTTTGCTGTTGAGTGTGACGGTAGCTGGTTGAGAGCTGATGTTGACGATGAACACGCTGCGGGTTGCCAACGGGTCGTCTGTGGGTTGCAGGTTGGGGAAGAAGCCCTGCGGCACATCGGCGTTCACCGCCGCTGGTTGTTTTTTGCTTTGTCTGATGGCGTTCGCTTTGGCCGAAGTCTCCACCGAGGCGCTATAACCGCCCTGCGTCGCGCCATCGTAGATCGAGATGTAGGCCGCAATCGGTTTGTCACTCAAGATGCGCGCCGAACCCACGAATGGCCCCGCCGTAATAATCGTTGGCGAAATCTCGATGAGGTCGTTGCCCGTGACTGTGGTGTTGTAGGCCGTCACTGCGCCAGTCGTGTCATACAGCTCCACCGTTACATTCGTTGGGCCGTTGTCGGCTGGGTTCAATATCGAAATGTTGGTGCTGAAGACGCCATTCTGAATAATCAGCGGCGCGTTGAGCACGGTGCTGCCCAGGCTCAAATCGCGCACTTCGTAATGTTCGTTGCCGCGCTCAAAACCCGGCGCGCTGCTGCCTTTGTCAAAATGCGTCACCACGCCATAAATCTCGTGGCTGGCCGAGACGATTTCGACCGCGCCAATAAACGTGGAGCTGATGAGGCCCGATTCTTCGACGGTGTAGTAGCGCGTGCTGCGCAATGCCAGGCTGACAGGCAACGTGGCTTGCAGTTGGCCCGTGTCGTCAATCCACTCTACGCTGGCGGCGCTATCGCGGTAGTTGGGGTTAAAGAGTTGAAGATCGGTGGCGGTGTAGCGGCCACCGCGCGTCTTGCGGCGGGTGCTGCCATCGTCATCGCCAAAAGTCGCCAACACAAGCCCGACTACGATGGCGATTCGCAAAACAAACGCGAACCCTGTATGACTCAAACGACTTTTTTTCATTGTGTTTCTCCAAAGTGGGGCAGCGTGCAGCGACGATGTACCCATGTAGGCAGGTTAACAGTCGCTCACCCACCTGAAATCCTTCATTCAATAGACACTAATAGACACTAATAGACACTATCGGAGATAGACAGGATTACAGGATTCAACCGGATTAATCCTGTGAAATCCTGTCAAAAAATCTTATCTCCGGTACGGTCTAATTTAGACGTCTGGTTTTAGTTCAGTACTGCCAGGGCGGCTTTGATGCGCGCTTCGCCCTCCGGGTCACCAATCTCGACATACAGATTCAGCGATTTGTTGAGGTAATCCCGAACGCGCGCATCCTGAGCGTCCTGCTTGTCATCTTCCAGACAGGCGGCGAGGTTGTCTAGACACATCGCCATGCCCTGCTTGTGGCCCATCTTTTCAAACATATTCAGGGCCTCTTCAAAGTATTGAACCGCCAGGCTCACTTCGTCTTTGTCGGCGCAGGCATTCCCAATATTCATCGTCGCCATGGCAATGCCGAGCGGGTTGCCAATTTGCTGATCGAGTTGCAGCGAATTCTGAAAGCTCTGCATCGCTTTGTCTGCATCTTCCAACAGCCTATACACATGGCCCAAGTTATTAGCACTTTCGGCCACGCCGCTGGTATCGCCCAATCTCTGCTTGATGTTGAGGCTTTGCTGATGATAAGACAGCGCATCCTGTGCGTTCTCGCGCTTCTCGGCCAATGTGCCCAGGTGGTCAAATATCTGCGCACGAAGATGATCACGGGCGGCGTTCTCGCCACACAGCTTTAACGCGTTCAAACACAATTCGTTGGCGTGGCTCAAGTCGCCGCGCTGCATCAACACCCAGCCCATGTCGTTCAGAATGCTGGCGCGCTGCACATCATCTTTGGCTTGGGCCAATGCCCGCTCCAGAGAATCTTGCGCCCCTGTGTAATCCCCTTCGTTTTCCAGCACATTGCCGATGCGCTGCATAGCGCGCACGCGCAGCATTTGTTTGTCCATTGCAATCCAGTGTATTGAAGTGCCCCGCTTCACTTCAGCCGTGCGATTATATCGGTCGGGTTGTTCAAATCACTTAGTTCGTTCACGTGGCGCAGTGGCTTAGAATGCGAACACTTGATCTACTTTAGACCTCTTGCAAAAGTCCATTTGCACGCAGCGTTCGTAGGGGCGTAGCATGCTGCGCCCCTACTTTTGCAAGAGGTCTTTTCAACAAAATGATTGACCAACCCAACAAGCTGTACTTAGGCCGCGAGTTTGACCTCGCCACTGCCCAATCCACCCAGACCCCGCTGCTGCTAAACGCGCGCGAACTGACGACGCATGCCGTGTGCCTGGGCATGACCGGCACCGGCAAGACCGGCCTGGGCGTATGCGTGTTGGAAGAAGCCCTGTTGCAAGACATCCCCTGCATCATCCTCGACCCCAAAGGTGATATTACAAACTTGGTGTTGTCTTTTCCTGATTTGGCCCCAAGCGATTTTCGGCCGTGGCTGGACGAAGATGAAGCGCAACGCCAAAAGCTGACGCTAGACCAACTGGCGCAGCAAACTGCGACAAAGTGGCGCGAAGGCTTGGCCTCGTGGGACATAGACGAGGCGCGCATCCAACGCCTGCGCGACCGTGCCGATTTTCAAATCTACACCCCCGGCAGTGACGCGGGTATCGCGGTCAACATTTTGCAAAACTTCAACCCACCCGAAGACAAGAGTTTGACCTGGGAGCGCAACGCCGAGACGCTACGCGAGCGCATCGCCCAAATCGTCTCGGCCTTGTTGGAGTTGGTGGGCGTGGAGGCCGACCCAATGCAAAGCCGCGAACACATCTTGCTCAGCACCATCTTCGAGAGCGCGTGGCGTGCGGGCCAACCGGTGAATATTGCCTCGCTGATTCAGATGATCCAAACGCCGCCCGTGCGCAAAGTAGGCGCGTTTGATATGGACGTGTTTTACCCCAAGCCCGATCGGTTTGAGTTGGCGATGGCGCTCAATAATCTCAGCGCGTCACCCTCTTTTCAGTCGTGGCAAAACGGCATTGCGCTGGAGATCAAAGAGCTTTTGTCGCCGTTGCGTATGCCAAACGTGCCAGGCACTTCAGGCCCGTCCAGTTCACAAGTGCCTGGCACGTTAAACCCTGCAGGCAAAACCCGCGCCAGCATTTTTTATCTGGCGCATTTGGGCGAAGGCGAGCGCCAATTTTTTATTACGCTGTTGCTGAGCCAGCTTGTGTTGTGGATGCGGGCACAGAGCGGCACCAGCTCGTTGCGTGCGCTTGTCTATTTCGATGAGATGTTTGGCTATTGCCCGCCTTTCCCGCGCAACCCACCGACGAAGGCCCCCATCATGACGATTATTAAGCAGGGCCGTGCCGCTGGCTTAGGCATGTTCTTGGCTACACAAAACCCGGCCGATCTGGACTACAAGGGCCTCAGCAACATCGGCACCTGGTTCATTGGCCGCCTGCGCACCGGGCGCGACCGCGACCGTGCTCTGGAAGGTTTGGAGGGCGCTGCTGCTGGGTTAGACCGCGCCGCTTTCGAGAAGCCGTTGAGTACATTGCCGCAGCGCGTGTTCCTGTGCCAAAGCGCTACCGGCGAGCCGCGCTTCTTCCACACCCGCTGGGCCATGAGCTTTTTGCGCGGGCCAATGACGCGCGACCAAGTGGCACAACTAATGACGAGTGACGAACGACGAACGGCGAATGCTGAATTAACGCCACCGCTCGCCACTCGTCATTCGCCACTCGACATTGCAGCTCGTCCGCAACTCCCCCCCGATGTGCGCGAGGTTTTTCTCAATCACTCCACAATTACCAATTACCAATTACCAATTACTTTCCGCCCGCACCTGCTCGCCAGCGCCAGCGTGCGCATTACCGACCGCAGCAGCGGCGTGATGCAGGACGAGCGCTACACCTATTTGCTGCCGTTGGCGGGCGTGCTGCATGCACCAGATTTTGCGCAGGCGCAACTACTGCCGGGGTTTCATCCCAACCAACTCCAACTCCAATCTCAAACTGGCATTGGGTTTGATGAGTTGCCCGACGGGCTAACGGGCCGTTGGATGAAGCAGTGCGAGAAAGTGCTCATCGAGCATGTATATCGCAACGGCGCGAAGCAATTGCTGTTTAACCGTGCGCTCAAACTGTATGGCGAGGTGGGCGAGAGCGCCCTCAGTTTTAGGCAACGCTGCGAGGAGGCCGCCCGCGAGAAGCGCAACCAGGATGCCATGAAGGTGCGCGGCCAACTGGAGCGGCGTATGACCCTGCTGCAAGACAAGCTGGCCCGTGAACAACGCGAGCTGACCACAGACCGCGCCGAGTTGGATGCGCGCAAACGCGAGGAGCTTTTGGGCGGGGCTGAATCGGCCTATAACTTTATTATTGGCCGACGCGATAGGCGCATGTTGGGCATTGGCGCAGCGCGCCGCAGACAAACCCAAAGCGCCGAGATGGATGTGCGCGACACCGAGCAAGCCATCGCCAAACTCAATAGCGATTTGCAACAACTGACCAGCGAATACCAGGCCGCGCTAAGCCAGATTAACGAGAAGTGGATGCGGGCCGTGGGCGATGTGCAAGAGGTGCCGCTGGCCCCCAAGAAGAGCGATATTTTTGCAGATTTGGTGGCATTGGCGTGGGTTGCCCAGTAATTAAGTGATAGCGTTTCGCCGTGCCCGCGCATCTCGAATCAGCGTTGGCACATCAATAAAAATAACGGCCAGCACCATGAGACCAAACACGCCGTAGGCCAGAATATTGGATTGGGCAGAGGTGAGGTTGAGGCCGATGCCCTCGAACAGCAGTTGCAGATACGAATCGTAGGCGACGTTGAGGCCGGCGGCTTGGCGCACTTGCCAGTGCCAATCGGTGCAGAAGCAATAGCCCACGCGATACCCCATAAGTGGGCCAAGCGCAAACCATGAGAATGCGGTGAGGAGCACCAGCGCCACATGCCACTTGCGCCACGCCCGGCGCACCCAGCCAAACATATTGAAGAAGATGACGGCGGTGTGAAAGACGAAGAAGAAAGCGTCGAGGAACTGGAGCATGACTTTTTACCAGAACGGCGTTATGGCCTGGCGTTGCCAATAGTGCGGGTTGGTGGTGTCGGCCAAGTCTGCCCTCACCCCGCGCATCAGATGCGACCCCTCTCCCCCTGGGAGAGGGGAGGCAGAATGCCGATCTCCCAGCGAATGCCGCACCGGCTGGTCTTTGCCGCGCCACATGGCCGAGGTTGGCACGCCCAACCGATCTGCCCTGAACAAGCTGATGTCCCAGCGCGTCTCGCCGCGTTCACCTAAATCGGCCATGATCTCGCCGATGACACTGGCGAATTTGTAGCCGTGACCAGAACACGGCGAGGCGTAAAACACCTGTGGCAGATTGGGATGCTGGTCGATGATGAAGTGACCATCCGGCGTGTTGGTGAACATGCAGGTTGCCAATGTCATCGTCGGCCCGGTGCCGTCCGGAAAATAGCGGCTGGCAAAATCGCGCAGCATGATCTCGTCTTCGGGGCGCGGCTCGTTTGCATCCACGATGAGGCGATCAGGATTTCCGGTCTCCTCGAAGTGGTGGTACTTGCCAAACTTGAACCCCGGCACACCATGTACCGGGAAGCCGTAAAAGCGGCCTTCGGGCACCAGGCAGTTGAACACCGGAAAATTACTTGGCTTAAAGTATTCGGGCTTCTGCGGTTGCAGCCATGCCAACACTTGGCGCTCGGGCACAGCCAGCCCGGCTAGATGGGGCATCAGTTGGGCATCCCACGCGCCTGCGGTGATGACGAGCGTATCGGCTTC
>JAYTNY010000170.1:0-2373 GCA_043748055.1 Roseobacter sp. | reverse complement strand
GTTGTATTAACTATTAACTCGACTATTTCAACTCAGATTAACCCTGCCAGTTGAATCTCAGTTGAAATGCAAATACACTGTTGTTTCGTAACTACTCAGCCTTGCACATTTCTCGACAGAATGAACAGGATGAAACAGAATATTCTGTAAATTTTGGCATGGTTCAAAAAGGGGCGAAGTTAGATTGACACTTGGGAGCGAAGCCCAGCAAGGTTAAGGGATCATCGGGGACATCCAAATGAACGAGTTGGGCAGGGCTGTGACCGGCGCGTTTGCCGCGCGCAAAGACACGGGTATTGTGGAGAAACTGAAACAAGGCCAGGCAACCTTGATCGGTCTGATCGCGTCGGTTTAATAGGGGTCGGAGTTTGCTGTTGACGCACTCAGCCAAAGAGCTACCGCGCCATACTTGGCCCAGTAATGCAGCGACCGCGTCCCAAGCGAGCCAAAGTTGATCCCCCAGAGCGACGAAAGCGTCGTCGAGGCAGGTGGCCCAAACTTGATTCAGGCGTTGGCGTTCAGGGTCGGATCGGGGATGGCGACGCGCATCAGCCTCAGCCTGCCAAACACGGGATAAGGCTTGGATGCCCGACGCTCCCCAGCGTTCAACCAGCGGTTGCAAAGCGCGCTGCAGCACCGGAACATAGCTGAACAAGCCAGCGGCCAAGTTGCACAAATAGCCGCTCACCTTTTCATAGATCAGACCTGGCCACTGCTTGAATTGCTGACCTAATGCCTGCAAGCGTTGCGCCGCGAGGTTGGGATCACGCACCTCGCCGGTACTGCGCTCGATCAAGCCGAATTCCGCATCCGCCTGCTCAGCGAGGTTACGAAAGGCATCCGTCCGCGTAATCTTCACCATCATCTCCTGTTCGAGTCGCTCTAATACGGTCAAATGCTGCGCCAAGCGACCAGAACTGTTGGCTTGGTTGAATAGAACCAATCGCGCTTCATAGGCTGCCAGCGCGTCATACGCCTGCGCTTCACAGCGCGCCGCTTGCCCCCACATGGGTCGCAGCACATGATCCCAATCCAATTGATGAACCGGCAGACCCGCCAGCTTCGCTCCGCCAGCCAGCCCCACGCCCGCATCGCTGTTGAATTGCGCACACTCAGGATAGTTCAGCAGCACGCAGCCCCACGTCTGAGCCGTGCAATCGGGCTGCCGCGTCAACTCATACACATACAACGACTCGTTGCCCACCACCACTAGATTGGGTTCGCCTTGCGAGTAGATCTCATCTCCCGACAAACTCTCCTGCCTGCCCGGCCGCCACCCCGCATTCACCCCCGCCGCCGCCGTCTCGGCCTCGCTCAGAGTCTGATTCACCCATCCCAACGACACGCTCACGTCCAGACCCTCGGCTAGACATTTCTGCGTCCCGCGTTGACTCACTCCGCACTCGCATAACACTACCGTCATGCGTTTCACCCGGTTGACATCTGCTCTCATCTTTTGCACCACCGGCCCGTGCTGACCCGCCGTCAACAGCCCTTCCAATCCTGCTTTCACTTTCGCCGCCATGACGTAGATCGTTTGTCGTGACACCGCCAATTCTTGCGCCAGTCGCGTCACCGTTCCGTAGCGCCGTTCTGGCCACAATACCTCCATTACCACTGGCAGTCTTGCCCACGCAGGTATATCATCTCGCCGTGTACCCATGCTTTCACCTCGTGTCCAACGGTTTGTCGTAACTCCATTGTGACACACAGGCTAAAGTGTGGGTACTCCTGTCAATCTATCTTGAACCTAGCCTGAAACTCATGTGAACTTTTGAGATGCTCGCATGACCCAATGCGAGGCTGAACTCAGCATACAAAGCGAATGTGTTTGACATCACCGTTACCTGAGCAGCCATAAACTGGTCGGGTGGCTAGCCGGTTTTCTTCCCCAACCCGTGCTGCACCGCCACCGCCACCGCCTCAATCCGGTTGGTCACACCCAGCTTGGACAAGATGGCGCTGACGTGAAACTTCACCGTCGAGACACTCAGATAAACGCGCTCGGCAATCTCATTGTTGTGCAAGCCCTCCACCATCAGCGCCATCACCTCGCACTCGCGCTCAGTCAAATCGTGGCCGGGGGTTTTGAGCAGATAGCCAATGGCACCAGCTTGTAGGGCGCGCTTTCGATCTGCACGCTTGCGCCCACTTCCTCCGCCCGCTCGTGCATGATGCGCAAACCCAGATGGGTTGCGCCGATGCCGGTGTATTCAAACCCGCGTCCGTCATCATGAATCAACAAGCTGGCATTGCGCGGCAGCAAGCTCAATTGCACATCGGCGCATTTGGCCCTGCTGTGCTTAGAAATGTTGTGTAATGCCTCTTGAGCGATGCGATAGAACGCCACCTGCACATCACCCGGCAGGCGGC
>JAYTNY010000169.1:0-3422 GCA_043748055.1 Roseobacter sp. | reverse complement strand
CGCAAGAGCGCCAGCGAGATTGCGCGGATTAAGACGACGATTGAGAAGACGCAGCAGGTCTACGAGATGATGTTTGACTTGCCGCTCATCGGCATGAGTGAGAAGCAAGTGCATGCGGTGACCGGCGACTTTGCGGCGCACGCGGGCTGCGAGTTTGGCTGGGAGCGCATCAACAACCCGATTGTGAACGCCGGGCCAGAGAGTTCGATTGGGCATGGTATTCCCAGCGATTTGCGCATTGCGCCGGGGCAGATTGTGCATTTTGATATGGGCTTGCGCCACGAGGGCTATTGCAGCGATTTGCAACGCGTCGCTTATGCGCGCCGCGAGGGCGAGATGCAGCCGCCCGACGACGTGACGAAGGCGTGGGGTGCGTGCTGGGCGGCTTTAGAGGCGGGCCGCGCCGTGCTAAAGCCCGGCGTGGTGGCGTGGCAGGTGGATGCCGCCGCCCGCGCCGAATTGGTGAAGCAGGGCTACGCCGAATACCTGCACGCCTTCGGCCATCATGTGGGCCGCAATGTGCATGATGGCGGCAGCGTGCTGGGGCCGCGTTGGGAGCGCTACGGCCAACTGCCCAATATGACGATTGAAACGAATAACGTGTTTGCGATTGAGTTGGGCGTGCTGTTGCCGGGCTATGGCTATATTGGGATTGAGGAAAACGTGGTTGTTACTGAGGGCGGGGCGGAGTGGTTGAGTGAGCCGCAAAGGGAGTTGGTGGTGATTTGAGTATCTCCCCAATTCATGCTTGAATCCCTCGCATGAACCTCCTCCTCTTTAACGCCAACGTCTACACCGTAGACCCCAAGCAGCCCCGCGCCACCGCCATCGCCATCTCACATGGGCGCATCGTGGCGGTGGGCAGCGACGATGACGTCAAGAACATTTCTCTGCCCGGCGCAAAAGCCATCAACCTGAACGGCGCGTTTGTGCTGCCGGGCTTGATTGACGCGCACGTGCATTTGGAGTGGACCGGCTTGGCGATGCAGCGCGTAGAGCTATACGACATGCCCACGCTGGATGCCGCCGTGAGCAAGGTGCGCGAACGCGCGCAACACACGCCCAAAGGCAAATGGGTCACTGGGCGCGGCTGGAACCAAAGCGACTGGGGTGGTCCTTCGACTGGCGCTCAGGATGTAATGCCCACAGCGGCGCATTTGGATGGGGCCACGACGGAGCATCCGGTCTTTCTCAACTCGCGCAGCGGGCACAGCGGCTGGGCCAACAGCGTGGCCTTGCGGCTGGCGGGGGTGGATGCGAACACGGCTGACCCGGCGGGCGGCGAGATCGTTCGAGATGCGAATGGAAACCCGACCGGCCTGTTCCTCGAGACGGCGATGGACTTGATTGGCAAGCATATTCCCGCGCCCACTTTGCAAGAGGAGGAAGAGGCTACGCTGCTGGCGATGCGGGCCATGAACAAGGCTGGCTTAACCAGCGTGCATTGCATGGATGGCGAGGGCGGCATTCAAACGTTTAATACTTACCAGCGATTGCGCGAGCAACGCCAAAGCACACTGCGGGTGGTGAAGATGTTGCCCGTGCAGGCGTTGGATCACGCCATCGGCGCAGGCTTGCGGGCGGGCTATGGCGATGCGTGGCTGCGCATCGGTGGCATCAAGGTGTTTAGCGACGGGGCGTTGGGGCCGAAGAGCGCAGCGATGGTGCAGCCGTATGAGGGCGAGCCGAACAATCGGGGCATCGACATCTACGACAAAGAAACGCTGATTGAGTTTGCGGTGAAGGCCATGACACACGGCCTCTCGGTGACGACGCACGCGATTGGCGACCGAGCGAATCATGATATTTTGGATGCGTATGCGGTGGGGATGAAGGAGACAGGAGACAGAAGACAGAAGACAGGAGGCAGAGGGTTGCGCAACCGGATTGAGCATGCGCAGGTGTTGCTGCCGCACGACATTGCGCGGTTTGCGGCGCAGGATGTGATTGCAAGCATGCAACCCATTCACTGCACCAGCGATTACAAGATGGTGGACGCATATTGGGGCGCGCGTGGGCGGTATGCATATGCGTGGCGAGATTTGCTAAACAGCGGAGCCAAGCTGGCGCTGGGGTCGGATGCGCCGGTGGAAACGTTTGACCCGCTGGTGGGCATTCACGCCGCTGTAACGCGCCAACGTGCGGATGGCACGCCGGAGGGCGGCTGGTATCCCGATCAGCGATTGACGATGGCCGAGGCCATTTACGGCTACACGCTGGGTGCGGCCTATGCGGGCTACGGCGAACATGAGTTGGGTTCGATTGAAGTAGGCAAGCTGGCAGACTTGACGGTGCTCTCGCACGATTTGACGACAATAGACGCCAGCGAGATTTTGAGTGTAAAAGTGGAGCGGATGATGGTGAATGAAGAGTGGGTGGTTGCAGGTTAGTAAGGTTGTTAAGGTTGGTAAAGCTGGCATCTCCAACCTTAACAACCTTATGAACATTACTAACCTTAAATACTTGAGGAACTAGACAAATGCACACACGAAAATTAGGCTATACCGATTTGAACTTGACGAGCATGGGTCTGGGCGCATGGGCCATTGGCGGCGGCGGCTGGAAATTTAGTTGGGGCAACCAGGATGATGCTGACTCGGTGAAGACGATTCACCGTGCGCTCGATCTGGGCATCAACTGGATTGACACTGCGCCGGTGTATGGCACGGGCCACAGCGAAGTTGTCGTGGGCGAGGCGTTGAAGGGGTTAAGTCAGCGCCCCATCATTGCCACCAAGTGCGGGCGCTCGTGGGATGAGAACCGCGTGCCGTTTGCAATGCTGAAAGCGGATGTGATTCGCAAAGAGATTGACGACTGTTTGCAACGGCTGGGCGTGGAGGTGATTGACCTCTACCAGATGCACTGGCCGCAGCCGGACGAAGACATTGAAGAGGCCTGGGGGGTGATGGCTGAGGGTGTGAAGGCAGGCAAGCTGCGCTACATCGGCGTGTGCAACTACAACGTGGCGCAGCTCAAACGTATTCAAGCCATTCATCCGGTGGCGTCGTTGCAGCCGCCGTATTCCATGTTGGTGCGTGGCGTGGAGGCCGAGTTGCTGAGCTTTTGCGCGGTCAACAACATCGGTGTGGTGGCGTATAGCCCCATGCAGAAGGGCATTCTGACCGACAAGTTCTCGCGGGCATCTGTGGCGGGCTTGGCTGCCGATGACCACCGTAAGAGCTTCGATGCAAATTTTCAGGAGCCAGCCCTCAGCAAAAATTTAGCGTTGGTGGAAGGGCTGAAGCCGATTGCGAAGAAGCACAACAAGAGCGTGGCGCAATTGGCGATTGCGTGGGTGCTGCGTCGGCCCGAAGTGACAAGTGCGATTGTGGGCGCACGCAGGCCCGATCAGATTGAGGAGACGGTAGGCGGCGGCGATTGGGTGCTGAGTGCGGAAGACGTGGCCGCGATTGAGGCGTTGC
>JAYTNY010000168.1:0-3623 GCA_043748055.1 Roseobacter sp. | reverse complement strand
TCGGACGAAGAGAGGGGCAAGTTGGTAATGGACACCTGGATCCCCAAGTCCTCGCCGTTCTATGCCGCGCCCAGCGTGCAATACACGTTTGATATTACTGGCGCGGGTAAGTTGCTAGACGAAGCGGGTTGGAAGCTGCCCGAGGGTGGCAACGTGCGCCAGAACGCCAACGGCGAGCCGATGCTGTTGCGCTTCACCACCACCAACGCGCAGTTCCGCCAGACCTGGGCGGCGGTGTTCGAGAAGCAGATGGCCGCCTGCGGCATCATCGTGCAGCGCTCGCACATCCCTGGCAGCATTTGGTTCGGCAGCAGCTCCGGTTTGCGCCGCCGCGATTTTGACTTGGGCGCGTTTGCCTGGGTCGGTGAGCCTGATCCGGGTGGCGAGAGCCTCTACACCTGCGACAACATCCCCACCCCAGCGAATAACTGGAAGGGCCAGAACTATATGGGTTGGTGCAACGAGACGGCGAACAAAGCCATCCGCGATGCCAACAACAGCCTGAGTGTGGATGCGCGCAAAGCCGCTTACAAGATTCACCAGGACGAGTTCGCCAAAGACATGATCAGTTTGCCGATCTTCCAGCGGGCCGAGGCGGGTGCATTTAACAACAAGGTGAAGGGTGTGAAGTTCAACCCCACCGAGTATTACAGCGCCAGTGCTGATGAGTGGGCGGGCAAGGACACGATTGTGTTGGCCTTCACCCAGGAACCGGCCTCCATGTTCTCGTTGGTCGAGAGCGCGGCAGTGCAACGCACCGTGGCGCAGTTGGTGTTTGGCACGGCCTACACCGCTTACGACTACGGCTATCAGCCCAAAGATTTGGAGGGCGATGCCTTCCCGACGATTGAGAACGGTGGCGCAACCAACAACGAAGTTGAGTTGAAGGACGGCGACAAGTTCGTCGCAGGCGACGGCAGCGTCTATCAGTTGAAGGGCGGCAAGGTGATTGACCTTGAGGGCAAAGATGTCGCTGATGTGAAAGTGAAGAACGCCAAGGGCGAGGAGCAAGCTGCGGCAGTGGGCGCAAAGGCCCCGCAGATCGTCGTCACGTTCAAGCACAAGGCCGATAAGTGGAGCGACGGCGAGGCTGTGAAGAAGGCCGACCGCGAGTTGAGCTACAAGATTGGCTGCGACAAGACCAGCGGCGCGACCAGCTACGACACCTGCGACCGCATCTCGGGCGTAGAGTTTATTGACGACAACAGCTACAAGACGACGTTTGTGCCTGGGTATCAGAACTTCTTCTATTACCTGACCGGCATGAGTGGCGCGTATCCCTCGCACCAGGTGATTGCCAGCGAAGGCGCTTACAAGGGCAAGACCCTAGCCGAGGTGGCGGCAAAGGACTTCGCCACGCTGCCCGAACTTGCAGAATTGCCGCTGGGTTCCGGCCCCTACATCCTCAAGAGCTGGGAAAAGGGCCAGAAGATGACGCTGGAAGCCAACCCCAACTATCGCAACGGCGCACCTAAAGTGAAGAAGATTGTGGTGCAGTTCTATGCCGATACGACTGGCGCAGTGGCTGCTTTGCTGAACGGTGAGGCCGACGTGGTCGGCGCCGAGACGCTGGGCGCAGGCACCGAAGTCGAGAGCGTAATCAAGGCCAAAGCCGACGGCAAGGCCATCGAAGTGTTCACCCAGGCTACCCCGACCTGGGAGCATGTGGACTTCAACCTCAACGTTCGCTAGTTCATTCAGGGACGCCATCCCTCTGAGGGATGGCGTCCCTGACAAACGTATAACGCAGGGGCGAAGTATTCGTGAACGCAACAAATTTAGCCTTGTTGCGTTCACAAATGCTTCGCCCTTACAATTTCTGACGTTTACAAGAGGTGTTGCAATGGTCAATTTTTTAATTCGCCGGTTGTTTCAGATCGTAGCCGTGACATTTTTAGTGTGTCTGGTGTCATACGTCCTGTTCTACAACGCCCCCGGCGGCCCGCTGCAACAACTTGCCGAGATTAACCAGGGTGGCCGCAATCGCCTCGACCCACAGGCGTTTGATCGCATCATGAAGCGCTATGACCTTGATCTGTATCACGTCCCGCGTTTCATGCGCTGGCTCACCGGCTACCCGCGTAATGCCATTGAGATTGGCAGCTTTGCCATTAACCCACAAGTCGGCTGTGGGCAAGAGGCCGAGGCAGGCACCAAAGTAAAACTGCAATATGCAGATGGCACCATCGTCGAGACCGATTGCGTAAAGCCGGTCTTCATGTCCAACCTGCCCGATCCTATTCGGCGCAACACCCAGGGCGTTATTCGGGGCGATTTCGGCCTCTCGCAACAGATCATGCGCGACCGGCCTGTGAGCGAAGTGATTCGCACCCGTATTGGCCCTACGCTGTTGCTGATGGGGTTGTCGAGCTTGTTTGCCTTGCTGATTGCGATTCCCATCGGCGTGTATTCTGCTGCGCGGCAATACTCCAAGTTTGATTACTTCATCACCACCGTTACGTTTTTCTTCTCGGCCATGCCCACGCTGCTGCTGGGCATTATGGGTATTCTGATTTTTGCCATTACGTTTAAGAATCTGGGCTTGCCGTTCTTACCGGCGCAGCTTGCCACCTCAAACGCAGATGTGGTGGTGCCGTTATTTGGCACCATCAGAGCCGAGTCAACATTGGATCGCATCTGGCATCTGGTGCTGCCCGTCAGCGTGCTCACATTGGTCAGCCTGACCGGTTGGAGCCGCTTCATCCGCAGCAGCATGCTGGAAGTGCTGAAGCAAGACTATGTGCGCACCGCGCGTGCCAAGGGGTTGTATGAGCGCGCCGTCATCGTCAAGCATGCACTGCGCAACAGCCTCATCCCATTTGTTACGCTGGTGGTGGGCGTGCTGCCCGCCTTGTTTGGTGGCGCATTTGTCACCGAGACGATTTTCAGCTGGCCGGGCCTGGGCCGCGTGTTTGTGCAAGCCCTGGGTGCCAGCGACTACCCCGTTTCGATGGCGGTGTTGCTGATCTCGACCGTGCTAACCCTCGTCGGGTTTCTTGTTTCGGATGTGTTGTATACCGTAGTAGACCCACGCATTCGTGTGTCCTAGCTTAGACTTCTTGCAAAAGTAGGGGCGTTGCATGCAACGCCCCTACGAGCGCCGCACGCCAATGAACTTTTGCAAGAGGTCTCTTGTAAAAGTTTGTGTGCGTCCGAGTAAAACTTATGGCCCAATCAGTTGCAGTAGCCCCTCGAATTAATTCCGCCGAAGGCCTCTCGACCTTGACGCCAGAGAGCCAATGGGGCCTGGTGTGGCGACGCTTTCGCAAGCACAAGCTGGCCGTCGTCTCCACCGTGCTGCTTCTCATCGTGTTCATCATGTCGCTGCTGGCTACCTGGATTGCGCCGTTTGCCGTAGATCACCAGAACACCGCCCCCACTGAGCGATTTGCGCTGCCCATGTCCAGAGAAATTGGCACGGGCCGCATTCACATTGCAGGCACCGATGAAATTGGCCGAGACAACTTCACGCGCTTGCTTTACGGCGCGCGCGTGTCCCTCACCGTCGCCATCATGGTTGCCACCCTCAGCACCGCCATCGGCATGGTTGTGGGCGCTTTGGCAGGCTACTATCGCGGCATCATCGATACAGCCCTGATGCGCTTTCTCGATTTCATCGCCAG
>JAYTNY010000167.1:0-4275 GCA_043748055.1 Roseobacter sp. | reverse complement strand
TGGCTTTGTTGCAGAATTTAGCCGCTCTATGCCACATTGTCAACTAAGATTCTATTAATCATTCTGGCTGCTGAGAAGGGTAAACCTTTACTTAGACCGCCGCGTATGCAAATCGGTGGATTTGCTTCCTCAATCCTACGCTCTGTCACATCTTACGCTTTCTCATTCCCAAAGCGGTTTAAGTTCAACCCGTCTTCCACTCTCAGCGCATTCGATTGCGCCAAACACCATCGCCAAACTTTTGATGTTGTCCTCGCCATGCGTCTCTGGTAGTTGACCCATGCGCACACAGTGAACAAAGTCTGCAATCAAGCTCGTATGACCATTGGTTTTACTCGCGTCCTGCAAACTTGGCAAATGGCCCTGTACGACTTCTGAGAAGAAGCTGCCCGTTTGGGTCACTTGTTCGACAACGACATTTGCGGCATTGACAACGTTGCCATTGGTCGCAATGTCGTTGTTTCCATCCCACTTGGTTGTGCCTTGCGTGCCAATGATGCGCCACTCGCTTTCCCAACTGGTGCGCAACCCCTCGGCGCACCAACTGCCCCGGTAGTTCACTACCAGCCCGTTACTCATTTCATAAATAGCAATTGCAGAAGCATCCTGGTCATACCAACTGCCCGCTGGGTTCCACTCTTTGGCATAGGCTACTGCAACTGGGTCGGCCCCGGTAATAAAACGGGCTTGGTCAAAGGTATGAATCGCCATGTCCAACAACAACACATGCTTCATGCGGTCGCGAAAGCCACCGAAGTGCGCACCCACGTAAAAGTCAATGTTCACCGTGGTGAGCTGGCCCAATTGCCCGCTGCGCACCAACTGCCGCAACTGCCGCATCACTGGGTGATGCTGTCGATTCTGCATCACCGCAAAGATGCGCTTGGCCTCGCGCGCAGCCTGTACCATCGTTCGTGCCTCGCTCATGCTGTTGGCTAACGGCTTCTCACCCAGCACATGGCAACCATGCGCCAGCGCTGTCATTGTTACATCAAAATGCACTTCGGGAATCGCAACGTCAAACACAACATCGGCCCCAGTGCGCTTTAGCACTTCGGCCAAACTCGTGCCCGTCACGGCCTCACTCAAGCCAAACTGGTCGCGCCGCTTCTGGGCCGCCGCCTCAACCACATCCACAAACCCCACCACGCTAACGCCCGGCAGCGCCAACGCCGCCTTTATCCACGTCTCGCTCATGCCGCCGCATCCGACGATGACTACTTTTAGGTTGTCCATTGTTGAAGAGTGATTGCCGAAGAGGGATTAGGGATTGGGGATTAGTGAATCACTAATCCCCAATCCCTAATCCCTAATTACCTGCCATACGCCGCCGGCACGCCGCCATCCACCGTCATCATCGCACCTGTCGTCTTTAAGGCGCGGTCGGACGAGAAGAAGAACACGGCTTCCGCAATGTCCTCTGGATAAATATTGACTTTGAGTGTGGTGCGCGAACGATAGTATTCGTCCAGTTCCTCGGCTTTGATGCCGTAGTTCTTGGCTCGCGCTTCCTTCCACGCGCTGTTCCAAATGTTGCTGCCTTGCAACACCGCATCCGGCAGCACCGTGTTTACGCGGATGCCGCTGGCCCCACCCTCCTCGGCCAAGCAACGCGCCAGGTGCAGCTCGGCGGCTTTGGCTGCGCTATAGGCACTGACGTTTTTGCCCGCATACACGCTGTTCTTGCTGCCGATGAAAATAATTGAGCCGCCACGCGCCTGCTGCTTCATCTGCTTAAACGCCTCGCGCGCAATTAGAAAATAGCCAGTTGCGAGAATATCTATGTTGCGTTGCCATTCTTCCAGCGTGGTTTCTTCGATTGGGTTGCTGGTGGCGATCCCGGCATTGTTCACCACAATGTCTACCCCGCCATACATCGCTGCTGCTACTTGAAAGGCACGCACCACTTCATCTTCGCGGGTTACATTGCACTTGACTGCGACGGCGCGTTTGTAGCCCAAGTCTTTGCAAATCTCGTCCGCCACCGTCTGCGCGCCATCTAGCGCGATGTCGGCGATGACGACGTGTGCGCCTTCTTTCGCCAGCTTCTGCGCAATGGCCCTGCCGATGCCGCTTGCGCCACCCGTCACCAACGCCACGCGTCCAGCCAGTTCACGCTCGGCAGGCCGCAGCGAGAGCTTGTAGAGCTCCAACGGCCAATACTCAATATTGAACGATTCCTCGGCGCTGAGCGACGCGAACTGGTCTACGCGCGAAGTCAGCTCCATGACGCTGATAGCCCGTGTATACAACTGGCGCGAGACATCGGCGGCTGTCGCATCGCGGCCCACGTTGAACATGCCCAGCCCTGGCACCAAGATCACCCGCGGGTTGGGGTCGAACATGGGAATACTCGCGTCGTTGTTGTAGGTCTTAAAGTATTCGGTGTAACTAGATTGATAACGCGACAGCCCTTCGCGCAAAGCGCTCTTCAGCTTCCCAATGTCTTTGTCGTCTTCGCCGTTCCAATCCACCCACAGCGGCAGGCGCTTGGTGTGCACCAGATGGTCGGGGCAAGCTGCGCCAATCTGGCTCCACTCTTTGGCCACGCTGGTTCCCACAAATTTGAGGACGCTCGGCCCGTCATCAAACAAAACAACCTGCTTGCGCTTGTTGCTGATGAGGCCACGCAGCAGCGGCATAAGCTGTGCCGCGAGTTCTTTGCGCTGCTCGTCAGGCTTGGGCGGCACATCCACACCGGTGAAGATGCGCTTTTGCGCGGCTTCCAACGCGTCCTCCGCTTTTTGAATCGCCGCGATGGCGTTGGCGTAGCTGGTGGCGCCATCCGGCCCCCAGGTAACAAGGCCGTGCTTGCCCATGACCACGCAACTTGCATTCGGGTTATCCCGAACCGCTAGGCCAATTTGTTTGCTCAGGTCGAAGCCGGGACGGATGTAATCCACCCAAGCCATGCTCTCTCCAAAGACCTCGCGGGCGGCAGCTTCGCCCCGGGCCGCGCAGGCCAGGGCGATGATGGCATCCGGGTGGGTGTGGTCTACATGCGGGTGCGGGGTGAAGGCATGCAGCAACGTCTCGATGCTTTGGCGCGGGCGGTTTGGCTCGAAGGTGCAGCGATTGAGATAGGCCACCATCTCTTCGTCGCTCATCGTGGCACGCGCCATCAGCGGCAGCACTTCATCCAGCTTGAGGCCCGCGAAGTCTTTGGCGGTCGCGTTGGCCAGATCGTTGCCGCTGCCTTTCACCCACAGCACGTTTACCTCGCGCCCCAAGTGATCTTGCTCGACAGCTTTGACGGACGTGTTGCCGCCATAGATATTGATAACTGTGCGGTCGCTGGCGAGCAGACGTGAGCGATAGGCCAGCGCGTCCAATGCGCTTAGCCCGCGCGCATCGTCATCGCTCCATAAATGTTTGGGCATAGCTTTTATGTTCTCCTGATTGAATGAGAATTGGTAACTGCTCAGCACATCGCCTAGCAATTTAGACAGAATGAACAAAATTTACAGAATACTCTGTTGAATTCTGTTTATTCTGTCGAGAAAAGGGAGGGGCTGAGTAGTTACGAGAATTGTGAATATACTCCGCTTCGTTGCACATATTCACTCTCAAATCAACAAATGTATTTTGATGGGGTTAAGCCTTTTGGGTCTGGCTGCGCTACAATCATTTCAAACTACATCACTAAAAACATCACTGACATAGGAGACGACACAACATGCCAGGTAACACGGTGAAGGACTGGAGTGGGGGGAGCTTCAGCGGCCCACGAGTAGAGAACCAGGATTACGTGGTCTTCACGCAGTCTGGAGACTTTGCGGATATTGAACGCAAAGGCGTGTTGCTGATTGTGTGTGATGGCTCCGAGAGCGCTAAATGTGGCGCAAAGGCCTCGCGCAGTGCCTCCCTCAAAGTGATGGAGGCCTATTACGGCAACACCAATGCCGACCACCAACACGCACTAAAAGCCGCCGTACACCAAGCCGCCCTCATGGTTCACAACGAGGGCAAGGGCGATGCCTGCAAGGGCATGTCCACCAGCATTGCCGCCGCTGTTGTGTTTGGCGAGATGGTGTATGCCGCCTGGATCGGCGACACGCGTATTTACGTGACGCATGGCGGCCAGCTTAAGCACCTGAACAACGCCGCGCCGCACTACCCCGAAGAACCCATCAGCGAAACCAAGTTCATGCTGGACCCCGGCGACCGGGTGTTGATTTGCACCGATGGCATTTACGACGTAGTGGACGACGGGCAGTTGCAGCGCGCGCTGCAACGCAACCGCAACCCAGAGCAGGCAGTGGACGCACTGATTAA
>JAYTNY010000166.1:0-3626 GCA_043748055.1 Roseobacter sp. | reverse complement strand
AAAGTAGGGGCGTAGCATGCTACGCCCCTACGAACGCCGCGTGCGAATGGACTTTTGCAAGAGGTCTAATGAATCTGGGGTTGGCGTTCATGGCGTGCCCGTCCCTTTCCATTGGTATACATCGTAGCCACCCACCTGGGTGATGAATTGATATTTGGCTAAGACATGGGGCGGATAGATATCCATCCAACGGGCAAAATCACCCACGACGATATACGCTGGATGTTGCGCCTGAACAAAGTTATATTCCCTGGAAGGGGATGGGCCTTCCAGCCAGACATAGGCAATCCCTTTGTTCAACAAGCGCTGCGGGGGGTAATGAAAATTGTGGTCGCTCAGGAAACCGACTTCCGTCTCCCAGGTCTCCACCACCACATCGGTAGGCACATGTTCTTTCAGATAATTCGAGAGATAGATGGGCGCACTCTCGTTTGTGGTGACCAACTCAATCAGGGTGCGGCCCAGCCCGATACAGATCATGATGGTTAACCACGCCAGAACAGTCACGCGCATCAGCGCAACCGGCCAAGAACCTGCGCCATCGCGTAGCGCCTGCCGCGCCTCAACCCGTGTGAGTCGAAAATCTCCAGTCACCTCGCTAAAAAAGCGTGCAACAAACAAGGCGGAAAAGACCAACCCTGGAAATGCGTAGCGAATCCAGGAGATGGAAGCCGCAGCGAACCATACGAAGTTAAAGATAATCAACACATACAGCACGCCCCATTTCTGCGCCTCGCGCTTACGGGGAGCCGCCAAAAACAAGCCAAAGACGAGTGTTGGAATGAGGGCGCCCAGAAAGCTGCGCTGACCCAACAACTCATTTAAGGCCCGCGAGACGAGATGCGGTTTGAACACCAATGCCGCACCCAGCGTCGCTTCGCGCAAGGCGGCCAAGTTTTCACCCGCTGTGGTGGGGCCCAAATACAGCACTAGACAAATTTGCCACAAAATAAAACATAGGCCAACGATGATGCCGGGCACTAGAAACACGCGTTGGGCGCTGGCTCGGTAATACAGCAGGTTTAAGATCCACGATATCAACAATGTGGGTGCCAGCACCAAGAAAAATTGATACTTCGTGATCGAAGCCAGACCCAACAACACACCAACCCCTATCAAGCGCGGCCAGGTGGGTTTGTCCCACGACAAATACCACAGCAAAAGACCAGCCAGCATAAAGGCCAGACCCGGCACCTCGCCCAGCATTTGGCGGCCCGATTCCACCAAATCTATGCCGCGCGAGCTGACGAGCAGCAGCGTAGCAACCACCGCCACACGCCGCCCTCCCAACCGGCCCGCCATGATGAAAAAGAGCAAGATGGCAACCAGCATGTAACAGGCAACGACCACGCGGGCCTGCACCAAGCCCACCCCAAACACTTTGAACATGGCTGCCACCGGCAACATCACCGTTGGGCCGACGCCCACCGTGGGGCCGTAATATCGAAAGCCTTCGCTGCTCCGGTAACCATAGACGCCATAGTTGACTAACGTCTTGGGCACCTGAAGATGCGAACCTTCGTCGAACCACGTCGTTGGGTAGTAGCGAAGGTTATAGAAGGCTAGAAAGAGCAGAACTAAAACTGCGGCTGCTACAACAAGTCTGCTGCGCCAGACACCAGACAAAACTTGCCGACCCGGTTGTGTAATAACTTGACTGCCCATATGTGCCTTGATGGTGTGAATTCAAAATAGAAAGGTATAGAAAGGTATAGAAAGATGTTGACGGAGATCGTTGGCGGTACTGTAGTCAGGCTACTGGTTCTTGTTCGCTCACTTTAGTGAGGCCCAGCGATGTATTTGGCGATGTGTTAAGTCGCTTTTGTACTCTACGCGCCCGCCAGGCCAGACGGCCTACGCCCGCCAAAACCAAGCCTGCGGCGACCAACGCCACCCACGACAAGTTGCGCTGCAACCAGCACGGCAGCGAGCGATAGAGCGTGCGTGCCATCACCCGCGCTTGGCTCGATACCGAGCCAGGCTCAGTTCGAAAAGAGGCTTCATCAGAGAGAGTCAAATGGCCTTCCGCATCCCGGGCTGCAATTCTGAGGTAATACACGGTGTCAGGGTCAAGGCCGGGCACAGTCAACTCATGGCTCGTCCAGAGTGGCTCGTGCGCAGCCGAACCGGCAATGGGCATACGCCAGCCGCCATTTTTGGAGAGCTGGTAGTTGAAATGCCCCAACGTCACGCCCACCCACACCTGCCCAACCGTTGGGCGGTCGGTCTTCCAGGTCACAGTCACAGCATCTTTTGCCGAGACAACTTGCCTATCTAGCAAGGCCGGTTTACCTGCGGCCTCGTTCACTTTTACAAAGCGAATGTGCGCTCCTGTTTTGGATGGGTCGGCAGCGCGATCAAACGTCATCTCTAGTGCCTGAAACATTGCTTGCACGCCCAGTACGGTTGGGTTCAACTCAGGCTGCAACCCATTTTGAAACGGGGCAGGTGTTGCGCCCAACACGCCCTCATCCAACACCAGGCTGGTCGCAGGGGTGGATGGATGCGCCCCCATATCCGCCAACAGGTTGCAGGTGATCTGCTGCACGGTTGGGTTCGGCTCAAACAAGGCCAACCCCCATGCCCATTGATTCGTACCTGCGGCGAACACCGTAGCACCGCTGGGTGCCACGTAGCGGGCCACGTTGGCTTGCCCTTCGCCCAGTTGATACATACGGCCTTCATCTATCAGCAACGAGCCATAGGTGGGTGTGGCGGCCAACACTTGTATACCTTTGGGTGAGTGACCGTTATCCACGACGGCATCCCACTCCCAACCCACCAGGCGCTGGCCAATGTCGGCGACCATGTCTGCTGGCATGGTTTGTAAGTCGGTATGGCGATACAAGCGATCTTTGGCTTGCTCGGCAGACACGCGCAATGGGAAGTAGATCGAGTCGTTGTCGCCGATATACTGCATGCCGATCAGCGCATTCTCTGGCGCATTCAAGCCATTGGGGTCGCGGCAAGTAGTGGTGGGCTGGCCGGTCGGGTCGGCTGCACCGCTTTCGGTCGTCTTGTAGCACACCATCACCCGGTCGGGTTGGCCCGTCCAGGGATCAGACTCCAGCCGGACGCGCCAATAGCTGACATTAGAGGAGAAGAAGCACACGTTCACGCCTGCATCGCGGGCCGCAACAATGGCATCGTGCATCGCCTGCGTCCAGTATTCATCGTGCCCAAGCGAGATGAAGACGCGGTGGCCAAGAAGCGCGTTCTTGGCGTTGGGTAAACCGGCATGGTGTGTGTCAATATTGGTGGCGTAGCTCACATCGTAGCCCTGCCCTTCCAGCCAATACACCATCGCCATATCGGGCCAAAAGAATGAATTGGACTGAAACGGCGGGAAGCTGGCGGGCCGATCTAAAGACACCTTGACCGCACGCGGCGCATCTGCCGCAGTGAGACAGGAGTCGCTGTTGAAGTTGTAGAGCGATTTGCCTCCATAGTCGTTATAAGCGGCGTAGGTGGTTACGCTGAGTTGAACCAGGATGTCCGATTTTTTGCGGGCTTCAGTTGGCGCAACCTCGCGCACGGCGAACAAAATATAGTTCTGGCTTTGCGTATCGGCCCGAACCAATTTGGCGACATACACGCCAGAGACCCAATCGCTCGGTATGACCAAG
>JAYTNY010000165.1:0-4399 GCA_043748055.1 Roseobacter sp. | reverse complement strand
GGCAGGCTCGGCGGGCAGCCAGTGCAGGCCCCAGAACAGGCTGTCCAACTCGATGAAGTTGAGGCCGAGTTGCTGAGCCAGCCTGCGGGCCAGTGTGGTCTTGCCCGCGCCGGGTGTGCCGATGATGTGGATGCGTTGCAGCATGGCTCTATTTTTACACGAAGAAGCGTCCGCTCAGAGCGGCAAGAACGAAGACGGATTTCTTTTTTTCTTCGCTTCTTCGTGTTCAAAAGACTTAGGCAGTCACGGGCTTCAACGCCCGTTTCTGCTCCGGTACAAACACGCTTAGCAGCAGCACGAGGGCCGGAACGACGGCGATGAACTGCAAGGTGAAGCCGAGGCTGGTCGCATTGGCCAGCACACCCAGCAACCCCACGCCGATGCCGCTGGCCCCGTAGGCCGTGCCCAACGTCAACCCACTCGCCAGGCCGATGCTGCGCGGCATCAGGTCTTGCACGGCGGTCACGGTAATCGTCCATGGGGCGGTCATAGCCATGCCAAAAATGCCGATGCTGATGATTTGCCAAATGCCCTCTGCGCGCCAGAAGGCGAACAGCGCAGCCATAGCAATCGCCATTGCGCCGACCATGACGGCGCGCCGCCCGATGCGGTCTGCCAGCGGCCCGCTGAACAATGTGCCGATGATGCCCGCCAGCGAGATGGCGGTGAGCAGCGGAGCGAACTCGGCGGCGGTCTTACCGGTCTCGCGGGAGAAGTAGAGCGGGATAAAGGTCTTCACGCCCTCGTAGGCGACGGAGCGAAGCACGATAAGCAGCATGAGAAAGCTGATGAGCGCGATGACGCTACGCCGGTTGGCGATGAGTTCGGTAGGGGCGGATTGGGCGTGTGCCGCGTTTGCGCTGCGCGTGAACTTGGGCATTTGCGACGCCAGCAGCAAACAGCCGAGGAGGGTCGGCACGATCATCAGCACGGGGCCGTGTGCGCCAAAGTACGCCATCAACGCGCCCACCAGCAACGGCCCCAGACCAAAGCCGATATTACCGCCCAGAAAGAACCAACTGTTGCCCGTGGTCACCTGGCTGCCGCTGACGGTGCGAGCGTGGGTGAGGGCCTCGGGGTGAAAGATGGCCGAGCCGACGCCGCTGAGCATGACGGCGACGATGACCAGCCCATAGCTGGGCAGAAAAGTGATGGAGGCCATCATCAGCCCACACAACGCGCAGCCGAACAGCGCCAGCCAGCGAATGGGCTTGCGGTCTCCCACGATGCCAAAAATAGGCTGGGCGATGGCGATGACGGTTTGGTTTAGGGTGATGAGGACGGCGGCAGTGGCGTAGTTCAAATTAAACGCAGCCAACAGGCTGGGCAACAGCGTGACCAACGAGATGGTCTGCATGTCTACAGCAGCGTGGGCCAGGATGATGGCCCCGAGGGCGGGTTTGTTGATGCCCTTTTGGTTGGGGGTTGGGGCTGTTGTTGTTTCGAGCGGGTTTGCGTAGGGCGCAGAGTGAGCAGTTGCCATTGCGGGGGCAAGCATAAACGAACTGGCTGAGACGGGGCACCCCCGACCCCTAAAGGGGAGTCGTTGAGAAAATCTACGACTCCCCTTTAGGGGTCGGGGGTTCTGCGATTTATCCGTTCAACCACCTCTCGGCCTCTTGCGGGGTGCGCAGCCAAACCCGCGTGGCTTGCGAAAACGCTGGGCTGCCCCACAACGTGCGGTACTTGCGGCGACGGCGGTGAAAACTGGTGAGCGAATACCAGATCACCGAATCTTTTGAAAGAAAAGCGCGTCGCCAGGAATCGTGATTGCCATTGAAGATGGCTTTGTGATGAATCAAATTGGTCAACGTGCGTTGGGTCACGCGCCACATCACCAGCGGGAAAGCGTAATCCAACCAAATCACTGCCTCCATGCGCGGCCAGATGATGTGCTTGAGTTGGCTGTAGTTGCCATCGCACACCCAGGTGGGGTGGCTTAAGACACGGTCAGCATCGGCGATGAAGATATCTTTGGGGCGCGGTGTCCAGTTCGCGCCCCAAAACAAGTCATCCAGCGCAATGTATGGATAGCCCAACTGTTGCGCCAGTTGTTTTGCAAAAGTGCTTTTGCCCGCGCCGGTGGAGCCGACAATGCTGATGCGTTGCATGATTTATGCCCTCACGTTGCAAACAAATCTGGCGTAGAGCACCCTGAGCGTAGGCGGCCCTGTTACCTGTGACGCAGTGGTGTAGAGACTGGCCGCCGCAGTCGAAGGGCGCGCTTGTGGTATCACTTCGTTAGCCTAACTCGACAAAGAGCGCGTTCTTCGACTGCGCGCGCAGTTTATTGCGAGTGTTCTTCGCAGAAACCAAGCGCGCTGCGCTCAGAATGCTTTCTGTGATGAGTCACCTATCCCAGCGCTTATCCGGCTGCCAAAACCCCAGCTTCGGCGTGTTCCATTCGTCCGTCGGCGCAAACAAGCCCGAAGGCGCGCGCAGGTTTTCGCGGATGCCCTCCAAATCCAGATCCACCCCCAACCCCGGCTTGTCCGGCACAGCCACATAGCCATCCTCAATGTAGTTCTTGGGCAGCCCCGTCACCAAACCCTCCCAAAACGGCAAATCCAGGCCGTGATGTTCGAGCGCGACAAAGCTGGGGATGGCCGCCGCTGTGTGCAAATTCGCCATAAAGGCGATGGGCGAACCGGCAAAATGCAGCGCGGTGGGCAGCGAATAGCGCTCGGCGTAGTCGGCAATCTTCTTCGTCTCCAACATGCCACCACTGGTCAGCAAATCTGGGTGAATAATGTCTACGGCACGTCGCTCAATCATCTCGCGGAAGCCCTCCCACAAGTAAAGTTCTTCGCCTGCCGCTGTCGGCACACCTACCGCATCGGTCACGGCTTTGTGGTCGTCCACGCTATGCCACTGCATCGGGTCTTCCATCCACGCCAAACCAAATGGCTCCAATGCTTTGCCCAGGCGAATAACTTCTTTCACCGTCATCATGCCGTGGCCGTAGTGGTCTATGCACAGTTGCACATCCCAGCCCACCGCGTCGCGCACGGTGGCGACGACTTCGGCCATGCGGGCGATGCCTTTGTCCGTCACATGCGCCGGAGTCGTCGCGGGCGCGTTCCACCAACTGCCGCTCTGGTATTCGTGCTGCGTCGGCGTGCCAATCCGCACGTCGGTCATGCCTTCCAACAAGTGCATGCCGATGTCGAACTTGATAAACGTCAGGCCTATGTTTTTGCGGCCTAACACGCGCTGGGCATAGCCCTCCGGCGAGGTGTCGGTGGGCGCGGGCGTGTCGGCATACAAGCGCACTTTGTCGCGGTATTTGCCGCCCAAGAACTGGTAGCACGGCACGCCATACACTTTGCCGATCAAATCCCACAATGCAATCTCAATCCCGCTCACCCCGCCGCCTTCGCGGCCCCAGTTGCCAAACTTTTTCATCTGCCTAAACAGCAGGTCTATGTTGAGGGGGTTCTGGCCCAGCAACAGGCTCTTGAACTGCAAAGCGTTCTCGATATGCCCGGCGTCGCGCACCTCGCCGATGCCATACACGCCCTGGTTGGTGTCTATTTTTAAGATGGGGTAATCGTAGTTGCTACAGACAACGGCCAGCCGCATGTCCGTAATCTTCAGATCGCTGGGGCGGGAGAATGTGTTGACCTTGTCAAAGGCCTGTTCGAGAGAGTCGTCTTTCTTCACTGATTTTGTTTTTTGTGTTTTCATACAAGGTTGATTAGGGTAGCCGCAGGTCTTTAGACTGCGCCCATGACCCAATACCTTACAAATAAGCCAAAGGCTAGCCAACATTTGAGACACTTACGGTGACCAAACCAAAAGCGAACGAAATGAGGGATAGCCAATGGCAAGCTACAGGATACGCGAAATTGAAACTAGGGGAAGATTTAGTGACGAAATGACGTTTGGAGTGATGAAGAAAGGGGTAAAGCGCAGCCAGATAGAGCAAGCACTTACGGAATGTGGAATCGAAGCCAGCCGAGTGCGGAAGATGGATATGTTGCTGACGGTGATGATCGTGATAGGGATGGGATTGTTTCAACACATCGGAATCGGCGGGGTGATGAAAAAGATGGCGAGGGGGCAGCGTTTGTTGTGGGGTGATGGCGGGTATGAGGTTGCCGGGGATAGCGCGATTTCGACGGGGCGGTATCAATTGGGCAGCGCGGTGTTGCAGCGGGTGTTCAAGGCGGTGTGCCGACCGATGGCGAGGGTGAAAACGAAGGGCGCATTCTTTCATGGGCTGCGACTGATGGCGATTGATGGGGCACAGCAAGATGTAGCAGACACACCAGAAAATGTCGAACAATTTGGACGGTATCGCGGACACAAAGGGGACAGCGCCTTTCCAAAACTGCAAATGGTTTATCTGGGTGAATGTGGAACGCATGCGATGGTTGATGTTGAAATCGCGCCTTGC